>JAAZJF010000320.1 GCA_012800475.1 Gammaproteobacteria bacterium | reverse complement strand
GTGCCTAACGAAATATATTGTTTACGATAAATTTCTTGAGTTTCAATAATACTGTTAATACGGCTCTGCAATAAACTCAAACGGTGCTCATAGGTTGCTGCCAAAGTTTTAGCTTTTTGTAAGCCGCGCGCCACATTGAGCAACGCCTCATCTTTAGCCGCATCGGCTGCGCGCAAAGCATATTCAGCACCACGCTTCCGTGAGGTGGTTGCACCGCCTTGATACAAGTTGAGATTGAAATTCAAGCCCGCAGTGTAATCATTTCGATCACGACGATTGCCATTATTAAAGTCACGCTCTCGCTCATTAAAATAATGCTCAGCGCCAACTTCTGCAGTCACCGAAGGAAAAAAATCCGCTTTACTGGCCTTAATGTTAGCCATCGCTTCAGAGCGCTGCGCTTCTGCCACCATAATTTCTGGCACATTATTTAAGCTGCTGATATCAGCAAAGCAGGCCTGTCCAAGCTCAGCTGGGTGGCCAGGCACCACTTGCGGTGGCACCGTAGAACCCACTAAGTTTTGCAAGGTACGCTGCCACATTTGCAGCTCTGCAACCATCTGCAACTCTGACGCTAATGCAGCCTCTAAGCGCGATTGCGCTTGCACTTCGTCTGATCGAGTACTGGCGCCCATTGCGGAGCGTTTCTTAGATAATTCCAGTAAATCCGTGACACCCTCCACTTGCTCACCCGCAATTTTCACCAGCTCTTGATAGCGCAGCACTTCTAACACTGCAAAGGCCGTTTCACGGGCCAATTGGTCAACAATACGCAAGGTGTCGGCTTGGTTTTTTTCAACACCGTATTGAGCCGCCTCTACATTACTGGCCACCTTGCCAAAATCATAGACAAGCTGTGAGCCTGATACAGTAAATGCTTCTTCACTGCGCCCCACTGAGTCGCGATAACTGGTGTTAATACCCGTGCGGATTTGCGGAAAATATCCAGCCTTAGCAAAGTTAATTTCCTCACCCTGCTGATTCGTGCGCTCGCGTGCTCCCGTCACAATAGGATGCCAAGCCACGGCCCGCTTCACAGCAGATTTCATATTTAAAGTACGCAACGGCACGGGGGCTTTTAAACTGGTGGTGGCATTCATATCTGGCAATAGCGCATCATTATTTGCAGCATAAGCAGATACAGGCATCCACATCGATACAGCTAAAAAAATTGAGGCAAAGGGAAGTGAGTGCACAGCACACAGTGGCTTATTTTTGATCACGCGTTATCCTCAGCGGATTATTTTACAGTAATAAAGGAAGTCTATCGTATTTAGCCAGACAAATAATGGCTTTGCTTTTAAAGTCAGTATTCATATAACTAAACCTATGGTGGCTAACAAAAAGCTGGACCTTATAGGCCCAGCTTTTTGCTCACCTTCAGTTAAATCACCAAGTGATGCTGCTCAAATGCATCATCCAGTGGATCAACCACTGGTGCTACATCAAGTGCATCGCTATGACTCGTGTTAACCGATGATGCTTGCACCGAGACGGCATTTTCATCTTCAGCAAAGAAGCTTAACTGTTCGTTATCATCTGAAAAATCGAGCACACCCTCTAAACTCAACTCCAAGACTGCAGACTCATCGTCAAAGAGATCAAACTCAGTAGATTGCTCCATTGCAGAGAAATCAAAGCCATTTTTTTCACCAACGACCGCTGTTTTAGCATCATTTTCATCAGCGTCGATTAAGCTAATTTCAATATTCTCATTCACAGTCAAACTATTTGAGTCAGGATCGACACCTGCAGCTAGGTCTTCGTTATTAGAATGTTCTTGATTACCCAACTCAATAGGTGCAGAGCTTACACCTGCACCATTTTTAACAATAACGAAAATAGACTCACCATTCTGAGGGCCTTCAGTTAGCAACAAGTCATATTCAAAGTTACCATCCTCACCAACAACGACTTCTTTTCCAAGTAATTTACCTTGTGCATCAGTTACTTGGACTGTAAGGCCAGCTTCAGCCTTACCGGTAACCACATCATCACTAAGTTTAATATCAGATGGAGCTTCTGGTACATCTGACTCACTAGGAGTCAACTTATTACTTGACGAAGAGGAACTTCCGCTACCATGTACTGCAACAGCACCGCCACCTACAGCAAGTACAGCCAAACCTAACATCGCCCAATCAGGCATATTCAGCAAGGCTCCCGAAGCAATATCGGCGCCTGCATCAAGTGCTGCAATCTCGGTGAAATTAAACTCTGCAGTCATAGGGTCGAACTGGCCACGCCACAACACACCCTGCTCGTCTTTCAACACAAGCTCGCTAATTTCTTCATCTTCACCAAACTCAGTAAAGAAGTTTTCAATCGTTACAACATCACCAGAATTCAGGCTAATCAGCAGATCAACCCCATCTGTTTTATACGCTTGGACATCCATTGGCCCAAAAGGCATTTGTACGGCGCTAACTCCATCTAAAGTCACTGTGTTCGCCCAATCTAAGGAAGACACCTCACCATTCACTTTTTTTACTACGCCAATTGATTTGCCAAGCATAATAGTTTTTCCTTTAAAATAAAAAACACTTTCACAGCATGTGAAAGCTTAAAATATATCTTTATATTATATTTGAGAATATCGCTGCTGCAGCATTATTCATGCCTGCTTGAATTTTAATTTCTAAGCCAACCACAATATAATTCAAAATATATTTTTTTAGATAGCTGACTTATAGACACAACTAGGATAAATTTTCTAGCAATCGAGGGACTTTATCAAAGCGCTAATAACGATACAAGCAAACACAATACTTACAGAACATTAAAATAATACAATCCTAACTACGCATTAATACTTAGTAACAGCCTAACCACTAAACATTAATATAGTCTTACACCATATAAAAAAAGCCCCAAGACCATCACTGATCTTGGGGCTTTTTTGTGCACACCTTGTGCTGTATTTCAGTGCTGTCCTTAGCGCTGATATTGATGATGCCAGATTGATTTATATTTGCACGCAT
>JAAZJF010000319.1 GCA_012800475.1 Gammaproteobacteria bacterium | reverse complement strand
TTACGCGCTGACACCGTTACCGAAAGCAATCACCGTGATGACTACCAAGCCCTCGCGCCAGCTGTAGAAAACGGCTTATACCTGGTACCTAAAGTCATCGATTAAGGACGTATTTGTCATGCATCAACTTACCTTAGCCAAGATTTCTCAAGCGCTGGCTGACAAGCAGTTCTCTGCACGCGAACTCACCAGCCATTTACTGGCGCGCATTGAACAATTTGACCCACAGCTCAACAGCTTTATTACGGTCAACCAAGAGGCTGCACTACAGCAGGCCGACGCCGCTGATGCACAGCGCAGCGCAGGCGCTACCTCAGCGCTATTGGGCGTACCTTTAGCCCACAAAGATTTATTCTGTACCAAAGACGTGCGTACCAGCTGCGCCTCTAAAACCCTAGATAACTTTATTGCGCCCTATAACGCCACTATTGTTGAAAAATTCAACACAGCCGGCTGTGTCAGCTTAGGCAAGCTGAATATGGATGAGTTTGCGATGGGCTCATCGGGCGAAACCAGTTTTTATGGCGCCAGCAAAAACCCGTGGGACACCTCGCGAGTCCCCGGCGGTTCGTCGAGCGGCAGCGCCGTCGCAGTAGCGGCACGATTAGTACCTGCAGCCACAGGTAGCGACAGCGGCGGTTCTATCCGTCAGCCAGCAGCCTTTAATGGTTTAACAGGTATCAAGCCCACTTACGGTCGTATTTCACGTTGGGGTATGACGGCTTACGCATCGAGCTTTGATCAGGCTGGCTTCTTAGCGCACAACGCGCAAGATTGCGCTTTATTACTGCAGGCCACTGCAGGTTTTGATGAGCGTGATTCCACCAGCGCACAACAACCGGTTGATGATTACACTGCAGCCCTTGCGCAACCTCTACAAGGCTTACGTATTGGCTTGCCCAAAGAGTATTTTGACAGCCGCTTGGATGCGCGTATTGGCGATGTGGTTCACAGTGCCATTGAGCAACTTAAGCAACTGGGCGCGACCTTTGTCGACATCAGCCTACCGACCTTGCCACATGCTGTGCCTGCCTATTATGTGATTGCCTCTGCTGAAGCTTCTACTAACTTGGCGCGCTTTGATGGTGTGCGTTTTGGTCACCGCTGTGATGATCCAAAAGACCTTGAAGATCTATACACGCGTTCACGCAACGAAGCTTTTGGTGATGAAGTCAAACGCCGCATTATGATGGGTACCTACGCGCTATCCACCGGTTACTACGATGCCTACTATTTAAAAGCGCAGAAAATTCGTCGTTTAATTAAAAATGACTTTGTCAGCGCCTTTAAAGATGTCGATCTGATTCTAGGCCCAACCACGCCCAACTTGCCGTGGCACTTAGGCAGTAAGGTCAATGATCCGGTTGCGGCCTACTTAGAAGACATCTACACCGTACCCGCTAACCTTGCTGGTATTCCTGGCCTGTCGATGCCTGCAGGCATGATTGATGGTTTACCGGTCGGCGTGCAACTGCAAGCGCCCTACTTCCAAGAAGCGCGCATGCTCAATGTTGCTCACCAATTTCAACAACACACTGATTGGCACGCGCAAGCGCCAGCCGGATTCTGAGGACGACTCACATGCAATGGGAAACCGTGATCGGGCTGGAAATCCACACACAGCTCGCAACTCATACCAAAATTTTCTCGGGCAGCGCCACAGCCTTTGGTGCTGAACCCAACAGCCAAGCCAGTTTAATTGACTTGGCCATGCCCGGCACACTGCCGGTGCTCAACCAAGAAGCGGTACGCATGGCCTGTATGTTTGGCTTAGCCGTCGATGCTGAAATCGCTGAGCATAATATTTTTGCGCGCAAAAACTACTTCTACCCTGACTTACCTAAGGGCTACCAAACCAGTCAAATGGATGATCCCATTGTCGGTTTAGGCCACATGGATATCGCTCTTGAAGACGGTAGCATCAAGCGAGTGGGCATCACCCGCGCGCACTTAGAAGAAGATGCAGGCAAAAGCTTACACGAAGATTTCAGTGGCATGACCGGCATTGACCTCAACCGTGCGGGCACACCTTTATTGGAAATCGTGTCCGAGCCAGAACTGAGCAACGCTAAAGAAGCAGTGGCCTATGCCAAAGCCATCCACACTTTGGTGCGTTACTTAAACATCTGTGATGGCAATATGGCCGAAGGCTCGTTCCGTTGCGACTGTAACGTGTCCGTGCGTCCTAAAGGTCAAACCGAACTGGGTACGCGCACTGAGATCAAAAACGTCAACTCGTTTCGCTTTATTGAGCGCGCCATTAACCATGAGATTCAACGCCAAATTGAATTGATTGAAGATGGCGGTGCAGTTGTGCAAGAAACACGTTTGTACGATCCTAACAAAGATGAAACCCGTTCCATGCGCAGCAAAGAAGAAGCCAACGACTACCGTTACTTCCCTTGCCCAGATTTACTGCCTGTGCATATTCCACGCGAGATGCTGGATAACTTACGCAAAGATCTACCTGAACTGCCCACGCAAAAACGTGAGCGTTTTGAAAAAGACTTTGGTTTATCCACTTACGATGCCAGCGTATTGTGCGCCAGCCGTGAAATGGCCAATTACTTTGAAGTCGTCGAAAAAACCTGTGGTGACGCCAAACTGGCCACCAACTGGGTGATGGGTGAGTTATCGAGTTTACTCAACAAAGATAACCTCGATATCAGCCAGTCCCCTGTCAGTGCTGAGCACTTGGGTGGTATGTTGCTGCGCATTAAAGACAACACCATTTCTGGAAAAATCGCCAAGATGGTCTTTGAAGCGATGGCTGCCGGTGAAGGCGATGCGGATACGGTGATTGAACAACGCGGCCTCAAGCAGGTCACAGACAGCGGCGCAATTGAAGCGATGCTCGACGAGGTCTTGGCTGCCAATGCCGAGCAAGTTGAGCAGTATCGCAGCAGCGATGAAAACAAACGCGGTAAAATGTTTGGTTTCTTCGTGGGTCAAGCCATGCGCGCCTCTAAAGGCAAAGCCAACCCGCAACAAGTCAATGAGTTACTCAAGCAAAAACTTGATCAGTAACCTGTGACGGGAATGCAGTTGGCACTCAAGCCAACTGCATTTTGCATCCAACGCACACTGTTCAAGGTCCCGTTCCATGCGAGTTTATGTTCTATTAGCTGCCGTACTGTTCTTGAGCGCTTGCTCATCACACAAAACTTCCCCAGACACCAATATCAGTGGTAAAGCATCATGGTACGGTGCACGACACCATGGCAAACAAACAGCCAGTGGTGAACGCTTTAATCAACACGCACTCACCGCAGCACATCGCAGCTTAGCCTTTGGTACCCGCGTTAAAGTCACTAACACCCTCAACAATAAAAGCGTTACAGTGCGCGTCAATGACCGCGGTCCCTACAGCAAAGGTCGAGTGATTGACTTATCCCGCGCCGCAGCCAACAAAATCGATATGATCAACAGCGGTGTCGTTCCCGTAC
>JAAZJF010000318.1 GCA_012800475.1 Gammaproteobacteria bacterium | reverse complement strand
TCTATGGCATTTTCGATGCTCTTAGGCGAAGAAAACTTTACGCCAGACAGCATCGACACTCAAGCCACAGTGACGCTGGAAAAACAAGATGATGGATTTGCTATCACCGCTATACATCTGAGCATGACCGCGCGCATTCCAGGTATTGAGCAAAGTATGTTCGACACCATTGCCCAAAAAGCCAAGAGCGGCTGCCCTGTTTCTAAAGTGTTAAATGCAACCATTACGTTGGAGGCCACGCTGCATCAATAAAGATGTACAGGACGCTGATAGTCCTGCTCAACCGATGGCCAAACTCACTGCACCACGAGCAACGCAGTGGTGCAGTTTATCGATGATATGAGGTGCCACACATGTCTAACAATAATGATGTATTACAGGGCGAGGACTTCTCCCACACTGTCAGCGCTCAATACAACAGCCAGGCGTCAGCTGACCAAGCGGTGCAGCGGCTGATCCAGAGCGCTCAACTTGCACCGCATCAAATTAAGGTTGTACAGCCACACGACCCCCACATGGGACACAAAGTAGAACCCGATGATAAGGGCATCGCCCGAACATTAGTCAAGTCGCACACAGTATTGGGACTAGGCGGTTTAGTCCTAGGCTTATTACTGGCTACTGTGCTGGTGCTTTTTGGTCCGCCGGTGACCCGCTCAAGCCCACTCATGACCTTTATTGCACTGGGTTTTATCTGTCCCATTTTTGGTTTAATCATTGCAGGCGCTGTGTCATTAAGACCTGACCATGATGTGTTGCTGGAAAAAACACGCACAGCGACAGATGAAGGCCACTGGACGGTTATTGCTCACTGCACCGACACTGAACAACAGGCGCAGGTTAAACAAACGATCAACCATTCAGCGCAAACATTATAAAGCACGCTGAAAAGTGATCTTGCAACGCAATACACTTTTGCCCAAGCGCTGTTTATAAAGCGGGCCTCGCATCAGCTCAGATGAGAGCCAACAGCTTATAAACAGCCTTGCAAATCAACCTGCCTCGACCTAAGCACCCTCATGTCAATCATTGGCATTGATCTATATCCTGCCTAACACTTGGTCATTAGCGTGTGGCGCTTTAAGCTATAGCCCTATATTTACGCACCCAACACCACTTTGAGTGTAAGCCTCACTCAGCCGGAGCCTCCTCGGTGCTCTTCAATTTTGATACGGAACCCCTCATGCATATTCATATTTTCACTACCGGTGGCACCTTCGATAAAATTTATCACGATGCCTTATCGCAGTTCACCATTGGCGAACCTATGGCCGCTGAACTCTTGACTGAAGCGGGGGTTAACTTGAGTTACAGCGTTGATAGCCTGTTAAAAAAAGACAGCCTAGAGCTGACAGACGCTGACCGTGAGCTGCTTGCAGAACAGGTGCAGCAGAGCCCGCATCAACATATTTTAATGATTCACGGCACCGATACGATGGCCTTGACCGCCCAGCTATTGAGCCGCATACCCAATAAAACTATTGTATTAACCGGCGCAATGCAGCCCGCGCGTATGCGTCAAAGCGATGCGCCGTTTAACTTAGGTTTTGCTATTGGTGCTCTGCAATGCTTAGAATCGGGTGTTTACATTGCCATGAACGGGCAAATCTTTAACGCCGATAATGTGCAAAAAAATCGCCGCATGAGCCGTTTCGAAACACTTTAAGAAGAGTTTTCCATGATTAAAAATGCATTGACTGTTGAATCCCTACAACCTGCAGACTCCTGTGTTATTTGGTTGCACGGTTTGGGCGCTGACCGGACTGATTTTGAACCTGTTGCACGTATGCTCCAGCCACAACTGCCGCACACACGTTTTATCCTACCGCAAGCTCCGACCCAAGCTGTGACGATTAATGGCGGTTATGCCATGCCCAGCTGGTACGATATTTTAGCCATTGCACCGGGTAAGCGTTCCATTAACAGCGA
>JAAZJF010000383.1 GCA_012800475.1 Gammaproteobacteria bacterium | reverse complement strand
TTAAAGCTGCAGCCAGTGATTGGTTTATTTTTTTAGATGCAGATGATGAAATGATGCCTGGTGCCTTGAAAGAAATTGAGCAGCATCTTGAAGAGAATCCAGCAAGCCGAATGATTATCGGTGGTTATATTTCGGTATGGCCGGATAATGCTAAGCAAAAAGAATCTTTACCAAAGTCATTACCTGCATCTAGTATATCTAGAGTTAAAGGTTACTTAGTTGATAAAACTATTAGCTTAGCCAATGGTGCAACAGTAATGCACCGTGATTTATTTATTAAGGGAATGTATCCCGAGCATTTTCGTAATGCTGAAGATTTACCGGTGTTTGCCCAAGCACTAGCAAATTATCACTGTACAGTATTAAAAAGGCCGTTAGCTAAAATACATAAGCACTCGACGAGTTTGCGACATAACGTAGAATATGATCGGCAAGTAGGCTTAACGTTAGTTAAAGAGCTTTTTGCTACTAAACGTTTACCTGAGGATTGCCTGCAATTAGAAAAAGCCTTTACAGGACAGCGGGCGCTTTCATTGTTTCGTGGATATTACACAGCAAAGCTTTATAAAGAAGCGCGCCAAATGTACATCTATGCTTTTTCCGTTGACTGGAAAGTTGTTTTTAAACTTTCGTATACTCGTAAATATATAAAGTCTTTATTTAAATAGGTGAGAAATGGATTTTTCTAAGTTAAGTCCTTGGTTTATACACATTAGGACAAGGCCATTATTGTTCACTGCTCTAATTAGTGTTTTACTATCCTGTATAGCTATTGCTGGTGTAGTGACTATAGGAAAGGATGGCGCCTTATATATAGATACTGCACAGAAAATAACGGAGTATGGTCCAGCTGTAGCTTTTGAGAGGTTTAATTGGCCTTGGTTTAGTTTTTTATTATCATATAGTCATCAGGCAACCGGTTTAGCCTATGAAACTATTGCTTACTTATACTCTATATTTTTTATGACCGGTTTATGTGTTACTTTGGTGTCAGTGGTAAAGGCCAAAGAGCCAGAGGCTGTATGGTGGGCTGTACTATTAGTGCTATCAATACCTGTGTTTAACAGTTTTCGTTATGAAATTATTAGGGATACAGGGTTTTGGTTTTTTTCTGTGTTAAGCCTACGTTTAGCAATGCAATATAATGTCAGCTTTTTAGCAGGGCTTGGTATTCAGTTGTGTATTGCTTTGGCTGCTTTATTTAGGTTTGAGGCGGCTTTTTTGCTCCCAGCATTGTTTGTATATGTCGTTTTTTTTAAACCAGTAGAAAGTGCTAAGCATAGGCTGGCACAAGTATTAAGTTTTTTCAGTCTAAGCATGGGGCTGCTGTTTTTGTTAGTGATTTATTTTTTTGTAAGCGGCGCTGCACTGCAAGAGCGTATTCAGCAACAGCTGGCAATGATTAATCCGCTCGCTATCTATGAGTCATTTAAAGTGAAATCTGAGATTATTGTGGCGCATGGGTTTGCTAAATGGGCAGTGGCTGATGCGCCAGTTATATTATTGGCGGGGGTGTTTGCAGCAATAATTTTTCGGGTGCTTACTTATATTGGTATTAGTTCATTTTTGTTTGCCTCAGGAAATGCACGATCTGCTTTTTTAAAAAGCTTTTCTAGCTATAAGGTTTTTTTGGTTTCAGCATTTTTTTATTTTATTATACTTTATGTTTTCTTTATTCAGGCAGGCTTTACTAACTCAAGGTATATCTCATTATTTGTTGTTTTGTTAGTGCCATGCCTAGCAGGTATGGTGTTCTCATATTTTAAAGCTAAACCAAAATTATTGGCTGCGTTTGTCGCGGTTAGTATTTTATTTTCGGTAGCGAATGTTGTATCGACGAGTGTTAAAAAAACACATTATTTAGAAGCTGCAAAATGGATAGAAAGTAACTTGAGTCTAGATGATAAGATATATTTTGAAGATTATCGCATCTCTTATTATGCTGGCTTTGGTTATAGTTTAGAGGGTGGGGCAGATTTCTATGAGATAATTAATGATGAAAGTAAGCCTTATTCTTATTACGTGTTTGAGTTAAAGGAGAGTCAGCAGCTTCAAGATGCATTGAATGCTAACAATGCACAGATTGTTACTAGTTTTACTAACGGCAAAAAGACTATATTAATCATTAAGAGGCAGTGACTTAATCACTGCCATCAATGATTCTAATAAATCTATTTTTATCGGAGTAAGCAGCCAGTAATGTTTTTTTTAATACCTGCTTAGCCTCTGGGGTGCCGTGTACTAGCCTGATGGTGCTTGGCCAAATACGCATGCCGGTGATAAAGCGCACTAAACCTGCTTGGTCGGCATGGGCTGAGTAGCCGCCTAGGGTTTCTATTCCGGCTTTAATCTCAATCCGTTGTTGATCAATAGTTACATAACCTTGTTTGGGTCCGTATTGTTGTATTTGTCGGCCTAAGGTACCTTCCGCCTGGTAACCAACAAACAGCACGTTGTGCTCTGGGCTACCGAGCATGGCCGCTAAGTAATGGCAGCAGTTTAGCTGAGGGCTCGCTGCAAATAATCGGGCCTTGGTAGCCGGCAGCTAATAAATAAG
>JAAZJF010000317.1 GCA_012800475.1 Gammaproteobacteria bacterium | reverse complement strand
GTGGGTTTTGATAAGCGTGGCCGCCGCGAAGGCGCTATTGCTGAAGTCGCCGAGCGCGCGCATGAGTCTATTGTCGGTCGTTATAACGAAGAAAACGGCATTGGCTTTGTGTTGCCCGACAATAAAAAAATGCAGCAGGAAGTGTTGGTCAGTCCAGGTCGTGCCAATGGTGCGCAGATTGGTCAGTTAGTTGAAGTGGCCATCACGCATTGGCCCACGCAGCGCTTCCAAGCTCAAGGCAATATTATTGAAGTACTGGGCGAATATATGGCGCCGGGTATGGAAATTGAAGTGGCACTGCGCAACTACGATATCCCGCATGTCTGGCCCGATGCTGTGCTTAAAGAAGCTAAGCGTTTTAAAACTGAAGTCGAAGATAAAGATAAAGAGCGCCGTGTTGATTTGCGTGAGCTGCCCTTTGTCACTATTGATGGTGCCGATGCCCGCGACTTTGATGATGCGGTGTATTGCGAGCCCCGCACCGGTGGCGATTTAGTCTCGGGTGGCTGGCGCTTGTATGTGGCCATTGCTGATGTGTCGCATTACGTGAAAGTCGATTCTGCGCTGGATCACGAAGCGGCTTTGCGCGGTAACTCAGTGTACTTCCCTGAGCGTGTGATTCCGATGCTGCCTGAAGAGTTATCCAACGGCCTGTGCTCGCTCAATCCGCATGTTGATCGCTTAGCGATGGTGTGTGAAATTGCTTTATCACATACCGGGAAAATGATCGGCTATCAGTTCTACGAAGCAGTGATTCAGTCCCATGCGCGTTTAACGTATGACGCTGTGAGCGCCATGTTAGAACGTCCGCGCAGCACTGAGGGTAAGCAATTTCTTACTGAGTACGCTGCTGTAGCTCCGCATGTTAAAGAACTGTACGGCGCGTATAAGGCCTTACAGAAACAACGCCATGTGCGCGGCGCGATTGATTTTGAAACCCGTGAAACGCGCATTGTGTTTGGTGAAGACCGTAAGATCGCAGAGATCTTGCCCACTGAGCGCAACGACGCGCATAAGCTGATTGAAGAGTGCATGCTGTGTGCCAACGTAGCGATGGCCAGCTTCCTCAGTGACCATGAATTGCCCGGTTTATATCGTGTGCACGATGGTCCGCCGGCTGAGAAACTTGAAAAAGTACGCGGCTTCTTAACTGAGTTGGGGTTAACCCTCAATCGCGGTAAAGGTGATCCAACACCTAAAGATTACTTGGCGCTGTTGGAAACTGTACGTGAGCGCAGCGATTTTCAGTTGATTCAAACAGTGATGTTGCGCTCGTTAAGTCAGGCGGTATACAGCCCTGATAATAACGGCCACTTTGGTTTGAACTATGAAGCTTATACGCACTTTACTTCGCCGATTCGTCGTTATGCCGACTTGCTGAACCACCGTGCGGTGCGTCATGTGATTCGTTCACGTCAGAAAACCGAGCATGTACAGCGTGAAGGTGCGCGCAGCTTGCCCAAAGCGCAGATCTACCCTTATGAAATGCCACGTTTAGAAGAAATTGGTGTTGAGGTTTCGCTGACCGAGCGTCGCGCCGATGAAGCCACCCGTGATGTGGTGACTTGGCTCAAATGCGAGTTTATGTTGGACCGCGTTGGCGATACCTTTGAAGGTGTGATTACTTCAGTGACGGGCTTTGGTCTGTTTGTTGAGTTGACGGATATTTATGTCGAAGGTTTAGTGCACGTCACGGCCTTGCCAGGTGATTACTATCACTTTGATGCCTTGCACCACCGTTTAAGCGGTGAGCGCAGTGGTCGCAGTTTCCGTTTAGGCGATACGGTAGAAGTGATTGTGGCGCGCGTTGACTTGGATGAGCGCAAAATTGACTTTGAAATGAGTCAGGTCGGCGTCAACAATGATAAGCGCCCAGTATCTGCACCGAGCAAAAAAGCTGCAGCCGGCAAAAAAGCCCCTGCCAGTAAAAGCAAAGCTAAAAAAAGCACTGAGGCCAGCGCAGATAAAGCCAAGCCTAAGAGCCGTCAGCGTAAAGTTGTGAGTAAGTCGACCAAGGCAGGGCATTATGAGTGATTTAGAAAACGTTTATGGTGTGCATGCGGTTGAAGCTTTGCTGCGTCATCACCCTAAGCGTGTAAAGCAGCTGATTTTAGCTGATGGCCGCAGTGATGATCAGCGTATCCAAGTCTTGCGTCAGCTCGCTGATGAAGCGCGCGTGCAAAGCAACACTATCACCCGCAAAGAGATGGATGAGCAGATTGATGGCGTACACCAAGGTGTGGTCGCTAAAGTCAG
>JAAZJF010000316.1 GCA_012800475.1 Gammaproteobacteria bacterium | reverse complement strand
GCAGGTTTAAGTGACCAGGTGACAATCGATTCGGCGGGTACGTCAGACTGGCATATTGGTAAAACACCCGATCCACGCACCATCGCTGCTGCAGCGCAGCGGGGTTATGATATGTCCACTTTGCGTGGACGTCAGGCCACCGCTGAAGATTTTAATGAGTTTGATTTGGTTTTAGCCATGGATAACAGCAATTTACAGAATTTACAGGCCATTCAGCCCGCCAATAGCAAAGCTGAGCTGGCGCTGTATTTGCCGCGTTTTAATATCAGCCCAGACGAAGTGCCGGATCCCTACTATGGCGGTGAAGATGGTTTTGAGTTGGTGCTGGATATGCTTGAGCAGGCCAGCCAAGTGTTACTGGATGAAGTGAAGGGGCGTTTGTGAGTTTAGCCATTCAAGAGCAAGTGTCTTTACGCGCGTACAATACGTTAGCGGTGGATGTGCGCGCGCGTTTTTTTGTCGCTGTGGATTCACTTGAGCAACTGCAAGCCGCTTTATTGTGGGCGCAGCAGCAAGACATAGCGGTATTGCTCTTGGGTGGTGGCAGTAATTTGGTCCTAGCGGCTGATTTGGATCTGCTGGTGATCCATCTGCAATTGCGCGGTATTCAAGTGCTGGATGAAGATGCCAACTTTGCGCGCATTGAGGTGCAAGCAGGGGAGAACTGGCATGACTTTGTGCAGTGGAGTCTAGCGCAGGGTTTGAGTGGTTTAGAAAACTTAAGCTTGATTCCTGGTCATGTCGGTGCGGCACCGGTGCAAAATATCGGTGCTTACGGTGCTGAGCTGCAGGATTATTTTGAGAGTGCTTGGGTCTACGATCGCCAAACCCAGCAGCCGCAGCGCTTAACTAAGGCGCAATGCCAGTTTGCTTATCGCGATAGCCTGTTCAAACGAGAATCAGGCCGGCGGGTGATTTTAAGTGTCATTTTTAAATTGCCTAAGCAGGCGGATCTACGTTTGGATTACGGTGATTTGCGCGGTTATTTAGCCCAGCAGCAGATCAGCGCGCCGACACCGCAGGATGTCAGTCGTGCGGTGTGTGCGATTCGTGCAGAAAAATTACCTGATCCACAGCAGCTGGCCAATACCGGCAGCTTCTTTAAAAATCCTGTGGTCAGCGCCGAGCATGCCGAGCAGCTGAAGCAGCGCTATCCTAAACTGGTGTGCTTTGCGCAAGCTGATGGTCAAAGCAAACTTGCCGCGGGCTGGTTGATTGATCAAGCAGGCTGGAAAGGTCACCGCCAAGGTGATGCGGGCGTGCATGCTAAGCAGGCCTTAGTTCTAGTCAACTATGGCACCGCTTCAGGCCAAGATATTTTGCAGTTGGCGGCGCAGATTCAGGCTGATATCCGTGAGCGTTACGGCGTTGAGTTGGAAATTGAGCCCAATGTGCTGGGCTGAGCTTGAGTTCAGCAGCCGTGATGGGGTGTGTGTCGATCGCTGCTTGAATGTTGCTATGACTGACGGTGCGTGAGCTTGGCAGGGTTACAGCTGTTGTAAACTTAATTTTCGTAACACTTTCTCGCAATCTTGTATAAAGGTTTGTATAGGTTGTGTGCAATAATTGCAGCAATTCTACATTGCGAGGCAATTCTCATGTTGTTATCTATACGCTGGCAAGTCGTCACCATCATAGCGGTGTTGGCTGCGCTATTGTTCGGGTGGCTGTACGCAGGACAATCTATGGCAGTAGCCAAACCGTCGTCGCTTAATTTAGCGCAACAGGTAGAGAGTTTGCCCGATGTGCATGCGCAGCCAGCGAGCGCGGGGTTTGATTCTGCAAAACCCACGCTGGTTAAGTTATGGGCGAGTTGGTGCCCCTTGTGTTTATCGGAGCTTGGGCAAACGCAAGACTGGGTCAGTGATAGCGACTTTGCTGGCGCTAATATCCTGACAGTCGCTTCGCCAGGCATCTTAGGTGAACAGCCGTTAGATGCGTTTAAAGACTGGTACAGCGGCTTGGATTATCCACAGTTACCCGTGCGTTTAGATAGCAGTGGTGAGTTGATTAAACGCTTAGGCGTGAAGGTGTATCCAAGCTGGGCTTTGATTGATCAGCAGGGGCAATTGGCCCGTGTGGTGAAAGGCAGTTTGAATAAATCACAAGCCTTGGCGCTATTAGACAATCCAGAGGCTGACTTAAATGCGGCAGAGCACACTTTTTATCAACCTAAAACCAATCAAGAGTCGATTCCGGTGGATGCGCGCACGATTTATTTAGCCGGCGGTTGTTTCTGGGGTGTCGAAGCCTACTTTGAGCGCATTGATGGTGTGCTCGATGCCGTATCCGGTTATGCCAATGGCCGCACGGAAAACCCCAGTTATGAAGATGTGGTGTACCGCAATAGCGGTCACGCTGAAACAGTGAAAGTGGTGTACAACCCCGACAAGCTGAGCTTGGATGATATTTTGCAGTACTATTTTCGCATTATTGATCCCACCAGTTTAAACAAGCAGGGCAACGACCGTGGTGAGCAATACCGTGTGGGTGTCTACAGTACGGATCCGGCTGAGCAAAGTGTGATTGCAGGCGCGCTCACTGAGTTGCAAAAGCGTTATAAACGCCCTGTAGTGGTTGAGAATGTTGCGCTTGAGCATTTTTATGATGCTGAGCAGTATCACCAAGATTATCTAATGAAAAATCCCAACGGCTATTGCCATGTCGATCTCAATAAAGCCGATGAGCCTTTGCTGGGTAAAACGCCTGCTGCACAAACCTTTGATGCCAAGACGTTTCAAAAGCCCGACAGCACAAGCCTGCAGCAACGCTTGAGCCGTGAGCAATATCAGGTTACGCAAAACAATGGCACTGAGCGCGCTTTTAGTCATCGTTATGATGAGTTATTTGAGCCGGGTTGATATGTGGATATTGTCAGTGGTGAGCCGTTATTTAGCTCCAGTGATAAATATGAATCAGGCTGTGGCTGGCCCAGCTTTGTTAAGCCGGTCAACGCCAGCGTGATCACTGAGAAAACTGACACCAGCTATAATATGCGCCGCATTGAGGTGCGCAGTCAGGTGGCAGATTCGCATTTAGGTCACGTGTTTAATGATGGGCCGCGTGATCGAGGTGGTTTGCGTTATTGCATCAATGGGGCCAGTTTAGACTTTATTCCCAAAGCGCAGATGCAAGAACGCGGTTATGGACAGTGGCTGCAGCATATTGACTGACTGTGCTGGCATGCTTGATACAACGCCTTCAATGATGAGGGCGTTTTTGTATATGACAGTTTATGGCTGAATCTGCGTCGATATATGGGCGCGCCGCTCACAACTTAAAGCGCGCCTGCCACACAGGTCAGCTGAACTATTCAAAATCAGCAGCATGGGCACCACTTTGAACTGGGGTTTGCTTGGCTTTACCGTAGGGTTGAATACGGATTAAAGCGCCAAAAGGGTAGTGGTCAATAAAGGTGACTTGATCGCGTTTGACGGTGGCTTTGTGCTTAAAACGCTCACTGCTCAATAAGGTTTTATCGGCATTAAATTGATTCAACCACAGATCCAAATGCACAGTTGTATGGCGCGCCAAGCTCAAGGTTAAAGTGCCTTGCACTGGGTAGTGTTCAAAAAAAGCAGGCCCTGTAGTCAAGGCCACTGCAGGGTCACCATCGGCTTGTAACCAAGATTGATGCAACACGACTTGGTAACCGTTTTCGGCGGTCAGTTTGTTCGCCAAGTAATCCAGTTGGGTACTGCGCTGTGATTCACGTGAGAGCATCGGTGCGCCTTGCGCCCAAAGATCGGGTGCAACATGGCTGGCAGGCAAGTTGCTACTGCCCTGACGAAAGACAATGAGTTCAACCTGTTGCGCGCTATAGGCCAGTACAGGGTTGCTGCACACAATCAACAAAAGCGCTAAGCGAAAGATGTTACGCACGTGCAGTTCCTTATATTTAAATTATTCGGCCAGTTGCGCTAAAAGCGCTTCAATTGTAGTAAAGCGCTGCGCTGGATTATCCATGGGTACATTAAATTTAAACACCGTAGCGCCTTCAAAGCGGTAGTGTTTAGGTTGGCTCTGAATCAGCTTAATTAACCGCATAGGATCGACACGGGTATCGCTGGCAAATTCTAAGCGACCCGCATGTGGGCCGGCATCGATTTTTAGAATACCTAAAGCCTGGGCTTTAAGTTTGAGCTCGGTTACACGGATAAGGTTTTTTGCCGGATCAGGCAACAGACCGAAGCGGTCAATCATCTCCACTTGCAACTCGTTGAGCTCGGCAGTGTCTTTTGCAGATGAGATGCGTTTATACAAAATTAACCGCGCATGCACATCAGGCAGGTATTTATCTGGGAGGAGAGCGGGAACACGCAGGTTGATATCGGTGCCGCTGTCCAAAGGTTGCTCTAAATTTGGCGTCACACCTTTACGGATGGATTCCACCGCACGCTCGAGCATTTCCATATACAAGGTGAAACCAATAGCTTGAATTTCACCGCTTTGCCCATCGCCTAACAACTCACCTGCGCCACGGATTTCCAAATCGTGGGTGGCCAACATAAAGCCGGCACCGAGATCTTGTGCTTGGCTGATCGCCTCAAGGCGTTTTTTAGCATCAGGGGTGATGCTTCTTTCAGGTGGGGTGAGCAAGTAAGCGTAGGCCTGATGATGGCTACGGCCCACACGTCCACGCAATTGATGCAGTTGTGCCAAGCCAAACTTATCCGCACGATCAATAATAATCGTATTGGCGTTGGGCACATCACTACCGGTCTCGATGATGGTCGAAGCCACCAGCACGTTGTAACGCTTGTGGTAAAAATCGGTCATCACGCGCTCAAGTTCGCGCTCATGCATTTGTCCGTGACCAATACCAATGCGTGCTTCAGGGACTAGCAGCGCTAAATCAGCAGCGCATTTCTCGATAGTTTTCACGTCATTGTGTAAAAAATACACTTGGCCGCCGCGCAGTAGTTCGCGCAACAGTGCTTCTTTGACCACCGCATCTTGGCGTTGCATCACAAAGGTGCGCACGGATAAGCGTCGCGCCGGTGGCGTGGCAATAATCGACATATCGCGCATGCCCGCAAAGGCCATATTGAGGGTACGAGGAATAGGTGTGGCGGTCAGTGTGAGGATATCCACTTCGCTGCGCAAAGCTTTGAGCTGTTCTTTTTGGCGGACACCAAAGCGGTGTTCTTCATCAATAATGACTAAGCCTAAGTTTTTAAACTTCACATCACTTTGTAGCAGCTTGTGCGTGCCAATTAAAATGTCGACCTTGCCTTCGGCTAAATCGCTGATGGATTGCTTGGTTTCTTTGGCGGTTTTAAAGCGGCTGACCACCTCAACTTGCACCGGCCAATCGGCAAAGCGGTCGCGAAAGCTATCATAGTGTTGCTGAGCTAAAAGTGTTGTGGGCACCAAGATCGCCACTTGCTTGCCGCTGTGTACAGCAATAAATGCAGCGCGCATGGCCACTTCGGTTTTACCAAAGCCCACATCACCACACACCAAACGGTCCATGGGTTTGCCGGAGAGCATATCGTTGCGCACGTTATCAATCGCCACTTGTTGATCGGGCGTCTCTTCAAACGGGAAGGCGGCGCTAAAGGTTGCGTAATCAAGCCCCGGGTTGCTGAAGGCAAAACCTTCACGTGCAGCGCGAATAGCATAGATATTGAGCAGTTCAGCGGCCACATCACGCACTTGCTCAGCAGCTTTACGCTTGGCTTTTTGCCATTGTTCAGTGCCCAAACGATGCAGTGGTGCACTGCTGTCATCGCTGCCGGTGTAGCGCGCAATCAGGTGTAAGTTAGCGACGGGTACGTAGAGTTTGGCTTGATTGGCATATTCGAGCATTAAAAATTCGGTAGTTTGCTCATCGATCTCCAAAGTGACTAAGCCTTGGTAACGGCCGACACCATGATCAATATGCACCACGGGAGCGCCTTCGCGTAGCTCAGTTAAATTGCGAATCACATGTTCGTGGTTGCCTTCGCGGTTTTTATCGCGGCGGCGACGCTGGGTCACGCGCTGGCCAAGTAAGGCGCTTTCAGGAATCAGCGCGATATCATCCAGTAATACGCCGCTTTCAATCGGGGCCACACAGATGGCTATTGTGATATCTGCCGTTAAAAACTCATCCCAATCAGCCACTTCAACCGGTGAGATATGAATACGTTGCAGCAACTCCAGCAAAGCTTCGCGGCGCCCGGCAGTTTCCACTGTGAACAGTGTCCGGCCCGTAAAGTGAGCAAGAAAATCTTGCACTTTACTTAAAGGTTCCGCGGCGCGTGCATCCAATGATAGGTCGGGGAAGGCCTGTATGGGCAAGCGCTCGCGTCCTGCAGCTGGGCTTAAGTCAGCACTGTCAATGACGATACGCGAGTGTTCTTTTAATAAGCCGTAGTATTCATCAATGGCGACAAATACCTCAGCCGGAGGTAGCAGTGGGCGCTCAATGTCACCACGACGCTCCTCATAGCGGCTGCGAATATCTTGCCAAAACGCTTGGGCTGCAGCATCCACATTCACCAAGGAAAAGACCTGAGCATCTTTAGGTAGATAATCAAAAAGATGACTGGTCTCTTCAAAAAACAGTGGCAAGTAGGCTTCAATACCTGCAGGAATAATACCGCTGGCTAAGTCTTGATAGAGCGGGCAGCGGCGAAAGTCGACATCAAAGCGCTCACGAAAGCGTGCGCGAAAGTCACCACGGGCTTTTTTGTCTAAGGCGAACTCACGTGCAGGTAATAAGCGTATACGCTCTACTGTGTCATTTGAGCGCTGAGTTTCGGGATCAAAAGTGCGTAGCGTTTCAATTTCGTCATCAAATAAATCGATACGATAAGGCACGTCACTGCCCATCGGGAACAAGTCAAAGAGCGCGCCGCGCACAGCAAACTCACCGTGCTCATACACAGTGTCCACACACTGGTAGCCTGAGGCCTGCAGACGGTTGCGCATGCTCTCAACATCAAACTTTTGCCCCACATCCAGCATCAAACTGGCATCGATCATAAATGACTTGGGTGCTAAGCGGTGCAGGGCGGTGTTAATGGGTACAACTAAAATGCCTTGCTGCAATTGCGGAAGTTGATACAGCGTGGCTACACGTTGGGAAATAATATCCTGATGCGGGGAAAACACATCGTAGGGTAAAGTTTCCCAGTCGGGGAAGTGTAAAACAGGCAGTTCAGGCGCAAAAAACGCCAGCTCTTCTTTGAGACGTTCAGCGCTTTGGCTGTTGTCCGTGAGCAGTAGGGTAAAGCGTTGTGTGCTGCGCGCGGCTGCAGCAATAGCAAGACCTTGGGCGGCTCCAGGTAAATTGCCCCAGAGCTGTTTATTGGCGTTTTTTGGCAGTGGTGGAAGGCGCAATACGGACACGTTCAACTCTTTTATAAAGTATAAAAGGCATCATTGTAACGGGCTATTGAGGCGCTCGCTATATAAGCTTTTGGTCCTATTCGATGCTTAGAGCTTGCCGCTTTCGTTTATGCAGTCGATAATGGGCTCCTTTTTTAGCCCCTGAATAGGTATCCCACGTGACTCAGAAGACTGACCAGTGTCTTGGTGAATGGATCGATCGCGAAGCGCTTGCCGAGGCAATGATTCCGCTTGTTGGCCAACTGTACCGCAATAATAATGTGGTAACGTCCATTTATGGACGCGGCTTGATCAACCGTTCTGTTATTGCAATTCTTAAAGCGCACCGCTTTGCACGTCACCGTATTGGTGAAGATTCTGAGCTGTCCGTGCGTGATACGTACCCTATTTTAAAGATCATGAGCGAAATGGATCTGGGTAGTGCATCGGTTGACTTGGGTAAGTTGGCGGTTAAGTTCGCAACGCAAGCCAATGGCCGCACGCTTGAGCAGTTCGTCAAAGAAGAACTGGCGGATGTCGCGGGTCAGCGCGATAACAATGTGCACCAAGGCACCGATGTTGTGCTGTATGGTTTTGGTCGCATTGGTCGTTTGTTGGCGCGTATTTTGGCAGCGAAAACCGGTGCCGGTGATGGTTTGCGTTTGCGTGCGATTGTTGTACGTAAAGGTGCCGAGAACGATTTGGCAAAACGTGCCAGCTTGTTACGTCGTGACTCCGTCCATGGTCCATTTGATGGCACCATTGTGATTGATGAAGAAAACAACACCATGACCGTCAATGGCAGCTTGATCCAAGTAATCTACTCCAATGACCCTAAAACTGTTGATTACACTCAGTACGGCATTAAAGATGCGCTGTTGGTCGATAACACCGGTCGCTGGCGCGATGCTGAAGGTTTAGGTCAGCATTTAGGCTGCCCAGGTATTGGTCGTGTTGTACTGACTGCGCCGGGCAAAGGTGATATTAAAAATATCGTACATGGTATTAACCATGCAGAGATTACTGCTGACGATAAAATCATCTCTGCAGCTTCGTGCACCACCAACGCCATCGTGCCTGTGCTCAAAGCTATCAATGATAAGTTCGGTATTATTAATGGTCACGTTGAAACCGTACACTCGTACACCAACGACCAGAACTTGATTGATAACTTCCACTCAGGCAGCCGTCGTGGTCGCAGTGCACCATTGAATATGGTGATCACTGAAACAGGTGCGGCAACAGCTGCGGCTAAAGCGCTACCGTTTTTGAAAGGCAAGCTCACCGGTAATGCGATTCGTGTACCGACGCCTAACGTCTCAATGGCTATTCTTAACTTGAACCTTGAGAACGGCACAACACGTGAAGAAGTCAACGAGTACTTGCGCCAGATTGCTATGCATTCTGACCTGCAAAAGCAAATTGACTATGTGTGCTCGCAAGAAGTGGTTTCCACAGACTTTGTTGGATCACGTCATGCAGGTGTCGTCGATGCTGAAGCAACGATTTGTACAACAAATGGTGTTATCTTGTATGTCTGGTACGACAACGAATACGGTTACAGCTGTCAAGTTGTCCGTGTGATGGAAGATATCGCTGGCGTCAATCCACCGGCATTCCCACAGTAAACGGGTGGCTGGTTTGATTGCAGCATAACAAAGGGAGCCTTAGGGCTCCCTTTGTCTTTTTACTGGTGCTCAAATGTACTCAGAAAGCCACTAAAGAGACTATTTCGTAGAAATTTGTGCTTTAGGCTGGCAACTCACCGCCATGCCTCTTTATAATCATACGGATTACTTTTTAACGCCGAAAAAGTTCCATAGTTTTTCTATTTGTAGAGCATCTATGTAAAGTTTTCGACATAACTATAAATTTCACTATCGTGGTTAGGCAAACCTATGATCAAAATAAAACGTGGGCTTGACTTGCCCATGACTGGCACGCCAACACAGCGTATTGAGGCTGCAAAGCCCGTACATAGTGTTGCAGTCATAGGCTTCGACTATAACGGGATGAAGCCTACAATGCAGGTGCAAGAAGGCGACCGAGTTAAGTTAGGTCAAGTTCTCTTTTCTGATAAAAAAACCCCTGGGGTTAACTTTACAGCACCGGGCGCTGGTGTTGTCAAAGCGATTAATCGTGGCGATCGCCGTGTATTACAGTCGGTTGTGATTGAACTCGAAGGTGATGAACATATTGCCTTTGCCAGTTACTCGGCAGATCAACTGGCGGGCTTAGCTCAAGAGCAAGTGCGCGAAAACTTGCAGGAATCAGGCTTGTGGACGGCGTTTCGTACGCGTCCTTACAGCAAGACTCCTGCTGTTGATACTACGCCGCGCTCAATTTTTGTAACGGCTATGGACACTCATCCGCTCGCGGCTGATCCAGCTGTGGTCATTGCTGAGTACGCTGAGGATTTCAGTCGCGGTTTAACGGTGTTGAGTCGTTTGGCTAAGGTCTTTTTATGTAAAGCAGAGGGTGTCACTTTGCCGGGCGAAAGCTTAGACAATGTGCACACTGAAGCCTTTGCAGGCCCACACCCAGCAGGCTTACCAGGTACGCATATTCATTACCTTGACCCCGTCAGCGCGACACGCGTTGTCTGGCACATTGGTTATCAGGATGTGATTGCCATAGGTAAGTTATTTACCACAGGGCAGTTGTGGGTTGAGCGTGTGATTGCGTTAGCAGGGCCTGTGGCGAAAAACCCACGCTTACTGCGGACGCGTTTAGGCGCGAATGTGGGCGACTTGATTCGCGATGAGCTGCATGCAGGGCAAAACCGTGTGATTTCTGGCTCAGTGCTGGGTGGTCGTACGGCGCGTGGTACTTGTAATTTCCTCGGACGCTACCACACCCAACTCAGCTGCTTGGCTGAAGGTGATGAACGCCAAATGTTCCATTACCTGCGTGCCGGTGTGAATAAGTTTTCTGTACTGAATATCTTTATTTCTAAACTGTTTTCCGGTAAGAAATTCGATTTTACTACCACAACCAACGGTAGTGAGCGCGCGATGGTGCCGGTCGGCAGCTATGAAAAAGTGATGCCGCTGGATATCTTACCGACTCAGTTGTTGCGTGCGATATTGGTGGGTGACACTGAAGTTGCTCAACAACTTGGCTGCTTAGAGTTAGATGAGGAAGACCTTGCGCTATGCACATTTGCATGCCCAGGTAAGTACGAGTACGGCCCGATTTTGCGGGACAATCTAACGCGTATTGAGCAGGAGGGATAAGCAATGGGTCTTCGTGCATTCCTTGATAAGATCGAGCACAATTTTGAAAAAGGCGGTAAATACGAGAAGTGGTATGCCTTGTATGAAGCCGTAGATACAGTGTTATATCGCCCCAGTAGTGTGACTAAAACGACGGCGCACGTGCGTGATGGTATCGACCTTAAACGTATTATGATCACTGTGTGGTTATGTACTTTCCCCGCCATGTTCTTTGGTATGTGGAATATCGGTTACCAAGCTAACGTGATCCTTGAGGCTAATCCTGATCTGCTTGCAGCTCAAGACGGCTGGCGCATGGCCTTAACAGCAATGTTTGCAGGCTTTGATCCGAGCAGTGTCTGGGACAACATCATTCAGGGTGCAACTTGGTTTTTACCTATTTATCTAGTGACCTTTGTGGTCGGTGGGTTCTGGGAAGTGTTGTTTGCCTCGATTCGTGGCCATGAAATCAACGAAGGTTTCTTCGTGACTTCAGTCCTCTTTGCCTTGATCTTGCCGCCGAGCATTCCTTTATGGCAAGTCGCCATGGGTATCAGCTTCGGTATCGTGATTGGTAAAGAAGTCTTTGGTGGTACCGGTAAAAACTTCCTCAACCCTGCTTTGGCAGGCCGTGCTTTCTTATACTTTGCTTACCCTGCGCAGTTGTCAGGTGATGCAGTATGGACGG
>JAAZJF010000051.1 GCA_012800475.1 Gammaproteobacteria bacterium | reverse complement strand
CTTCGGCAAGGGTCAGTTCTGCTTGGAGCGCCGCAAGCGTAGCGGCATCGGCCTCATTACGCTCGGCTTTACGCAGCGCCGCGCGCTTCATGGCGACTTCAATCTTGGCTTTTTTTAGCGCTTGCTCAGCAGGGCTTAATTCAGGCTTAACAGCCTGAGTAGGTTGTTCGGCCACTGCGGCGGGTGCTGTCGCTGCTGTGGCGGCATCGAGCGCTTGTTTGGCCTCTACAGCGGCGGCTTGCAGCTGTACAACTTGAGCCTTGAGCTCATCAGTGCCGTGCTCATCGAGTTGCTTTTGTGTTTTACGCAGGGCGACTTGCGCCATGCTGGCAGCAATTTTCAAGCGTTTGACTTCATCGGGCGCTGTGGCGCTGGGCGTGCTGGCTTGAGCTGTCGCCTCGGCCAGCGCCTGTTTGGCCTGCGCTGCGGCCTGAGTCAGTTGTTCGATCTGCGCTTTAAGCTCATCGGTGCCATGAGTATCAAATTGCTTTTGCGCTTTTTTCAGCGCCACTTGCGCCATGCTGGCGGCAATTTTTAAGCGTTTGAGTTCATCGTCCGCCGTGGCTTGGGTGTCACCGGCTGCCTGCGCTTGCTGTGCTTTTTTAGCTTGCTCGGCTTTAGATTTGGCTAAACGTTCAGCGCGGGCTTGGCGTTCGGCTTCTTTGCGTTCGTCTTCGAGACGTAAGCGTTCTTGGCGGAACTCAAAGCGTTCTTTAGCGTGTTCAGCTTTAATGAGTTTTTGCTCGTGCTCACGGATATCGGCTTTGGCAGCGCGGTAATATTGCACCAGCGGGATACTTGATGGGCAGACATAAGCGCAGGCACCGCACTCAATGCAGTCAAACAGGTTGTGCGCTTGCAATTGTTCGTGATCATCGCCTAAGGCATAAAAATGCAATTGCTGCGGTAACAAGTTGGCCGGGCAGACTTGCGCGCAATCCCCGCAACGAATACAAGGCATGGCCGGTGGCGGCGCAGGTAGCTCGGCGGCACTGGCCGCTAAAATGCAGTTGCTGGTTTTAATAATGGGTGCATCGACCGAGGGTAAGGTAAAACCCATCATCGGGCCGCCGGCAATTAAGCGGCTGAGTTTATCCTGCTGTACACCGGTGAAAGCCAATAATTCACTGACTGGCGTACCAATTAAACACTCAAGATTCATCGGTGTCTGTAAAGCTTCGCCGGTGAGCGTGGTGATACGTGAAATCAACGGCTTGCCGGCAATAACTGCATCATGGATTGCCACTAGAGTGCCGACGTTTTGGCATAAAATACCTAGGTCAGCGGGCAGTTTACCGGCTGGTACTTCTTGCCCCATTAAAATTTGAATCAGCTGGCGCTCACCGCCTGATGGGTAGATCGTCGGTAAAGGCACCACATGATAGCTGCGCTGAGCCAAGGCTGCGCGTACGGCGGCGATGGCTTCAGGTTTGTTGTCTTCAATGGCGATTAGCACGTTTTCAGGCTGCAGCATGTGCACTAAAATATCGATACCGATCATCAGTTGCGCTGCTTTTTCACGCATTAAAACATCATCGGCGGTGATATAAGGCTCGCACTCAGTACCGTTGATAATCAGCGTGGTGATCGGCGTTTTCGGTGCTAATTTAATCGCGGTAGGAAAGCCCGCACCGCCTAATCCGCTGATCCCCGCTTGACGTATGTGGTCTATAAGTTGTACTGCGCTGGCTTGCCGGTAATCAGCTATAGGCGTCAGTTCGCACCAGGTATCGAGGCCGTCAGTTTCAATGACTATGGCGTCGAGTAGCTGCCCTGAGGCATGCGGATAAGCCTGTGGGCCGATACTGACCACAGTGCCTGAACTTGGAGCATGTACGGCTGCGCTAATCGGGTTGTGCGAATCGGCCAGTAATTGCCCTTTGAGCACGCTATCACCGACATTGACCAAGGCTTCGGTGCTGCTACCTAAATGCTGCAGCAAGGGCACGAATAAGCGCTTGGGCAAAGGCGCACGCTGAATGGGTTGCTGGTTGGACAGTGTTTTACATTGTGCAGGATGCACGCCGCCACGCAGTGGGTGAATTAGCCAAGTGCTCATACAGCAGACTCCCGATCCGTCGCAATCAGAGTGCCAGGGGGTAAAGGGTGATCCCATTTCCAGCTTTGTACTGTGCTCGCTACGGGAATCATATCAATACAGTCCACAGGACAAGGCTCAACACAGAGATCACAGCCCGTGCACTCACTGGCAATCACTGTGTGCATCTGTTTGGCCGCGCCTAAAATAGCGTCCACAGGGCAGGCTTGAATGCACTTCGTGCAGCCAATGCATTCAGCTTCACGAATATAGGCAACCATTTGTGGCTTTTCGCCTTCCACTGCATCCAGCGGCTCAGGTTCGACATCCAGCAACTCGGCTAAGGCTTGAATAGTGGCTTCGCCACCGGGTGGGCATTTATTGATTTTATCGCCGGCGGCAATGGCTTCCGCATAGGGCTTGCAGCCTGGGTAGCCGCATTGGCCGCATTGGGTTTGTGGCAAGAGTGCGTTGATTTGCTCGGCGATGGGGTTGCCTTCCACCTTAAAGCGTACCGCGGCAAAACCTAAGATAGCGCCAAACACTAAGCTTAAAGCCACCAGTGCAGTGACTGCGATCAAGATCATGCTCATAGTTTGATTAAACCGCTGAAGCCCATAAAGGCTAACGACATTAAACCAGCGGTCAGCATGCCGATTGCCGCGCCTTGGAAAGGTAGGGGCACATCCGCAATGGCAATGCGCTCACGCATCGCCGCGAACAGCACTAACACTAATGAAAAACCGATACCGGCAGCAAAACCGTTGACGCTGGCTTGCACAAAGGTGTATTCACTGCGGTTGGCGTTTAAAAGTGCCACGCCGAGGACGATGCAGTTGGTGGTAATCAGCGGTAAAAAAATGCCAAGCACGCGGTACAGCATGGGGCTGGTTTTATTGACCACCATTTCTGTGAACTGCACCACAACAGCAATCACTAAAATAAAGCTGATGGTGCGCAGAAACTCAAGATCAAAAGGTTTGAGAATATACTGCTGTAATAAGTAGCTGCAGATAGAGGCTAAAGTCAGCACAAAGGTGGTGGCTAGGGATAAGCCAATCGCCGTTTCCACTTTTTTGGAAACGCCCATAAATGGACATAAGCCAAGAAACTGAACCAGTACAAAGTTGTTCACTAAAATGGCACTGACCACAATCAGTAAGAGTTCGCTCATGGTTAAGATTCATGGATCAAAGGTTATGAATAAGGTGCTTATTATCGTGCAGGTCGATATAGCGTACAAGTCGCATTTGTAGCTTCTTTAAGTTCTTTTTGATCTAAGGCTATGGATTATTGGCTGAAACCTTCACAGTAGCGCAGATAGACATCTGCCCGTGACTCTATGTCGCACACAAAATAACTCGAATAGAGCGCAGAAGGCGCTTAAGAAATCGGCACAGCCGCCGATATGCTTGATGCTATTCTTACAGTAGAAACACAATTGATGGCTGCACAAGCGCGGCTAAGGAACATATGCATGCTCAATAAAATATCATTTAAGGCGCGTTTGATGCTGCTCACAGGCATTGCATTTGTGCTTTTTTTCGTGCTCGGTGCGGTGGGTTTAAAGGGCATGAATCAGCTCAATCAAGCCCTGGAAGATGTTTATAAAGAAAAAATGGTGCCAGTGAAAGTTTTGGACACCATTTATGCTGATATCAATGGCTCGCGCGCGCAGTTGTTGTTGGCGTTGCAGCATGCGCCTGATTCAGAATTTTTAGCTTTGCACGACCATCCGATCAGTCAGCACATTAATACGATTAAGGATGGTCAAGCACGTAATAAACAAGGTTGGGCTACCTTAGATGCGATTACCTTTGCGCCTGCTAATCAGCAATTGCTTGAGGAGCTATTAGCGCAAATCAGTGTGTTGCGTCATAAAGGTGTGGATCCGGTGATCCAGGCCATGAATGGCGGTAATTTCTATCGTGCCAATCAGCTGATCTTAACTACAGTCAATCCGGCTATTGGCCAAGTGCGTGAACTGATGACGCAGCTCAGCGATAACCTGATGCATGATGCCCTTGCAGAGTTCAATCAAGGTGAGCAGCGTTACCAGCAAACCCTACAGCTGTTTGCGGTCGTGCTGCTGGTCGGTGGTGCGTTAGTGTTACTGCTGGCGATACGCGTGATTACCAGTATTCAGCGTGCGGTTAAATTGCTGCGTGAGGCCTCAGAGCAAATGGCTGCGGGTGACACCACGGTGCGTGTGCATTATGCAAGCCATGACGAGCTGCGCGATGTGGCGGTGGCGTTTAATAATATGAGCGAGCGCTTCCAAGGCGCGTTAAATGATGTGGATCGCTCCGCTGAGCAGTTGGCTGCGGCCAGTGAAGAAACCTCAGTGATCACAGTCAATACCAGCCAAAGCATGCAAAAGCAGCAAAATGAAATCTCGCAAGTGGCCACGGCCATGAATGAGATGCATGCCACGGCTAATGAAGTGGCGCGCAGTGCCAGTCAGGCGGCCGATGCAGCGCGCCATGCTGATCAAGAAGCGACGATGGGGCGTGATGTATCGCTACAAACCATTGAGGCGATTGAAAACTTAGCCACAGGTGTAGAAAGCGCAACTGCAGTGATTGAAGCCTTAGCTAAAGACAGTGAAGATATCGGTAGCGTGCTGGATGTGATTCGCAGTATTGCTGAACAAACCAACTTGCTGGCGCTGAACGCAGCCATTGAAGCGGCACGCGCCGGTGAAGCAGGACGTGGTTTTGCGGTGGTGGCAGATGAAGTGCGCACGCTAGCCTCGCGCACACAAAAGTCCACGCAAGAGATCAACGATATGGTTGAGCGCTTGCAAAGTGGCGCAGCTCAAGCCGTGGATGCGATGGAAACAGGTCGCGTGCAAGCGCGTGCTGGGGTGGAACAAACCTTAAGAACTACCGCCTGCCTTGAATCGATCGTCAGTGCCATTCATACGATCAATGATATGAACGTACAAATTGCCAGCGCCGCTGAAGAGCAAAGCGCCGTGAGTGAGGAAATCACCCGTTCTGTGGTGGCGATTAATGACTTAACCACTGAAACTACTGATGGTGCGATGCAGACAACAGAAGCCAGTCATGAAGTGGCGCGTTTAGCGACTGCGTTGCAATCTATGTTGGAGCGTTTTAGAACCTAACAGATCAAATTTTCTTGGTTTTTTATACACACAACCCCAGCGCCGCAAAACAAGTCGGCACTGGGGTTGTGTGCTATTTATCCTGCGTCATTGTATAGAGTATCTTCAAACGGGCGTTTGCCTGACTTAAATCATTGTTTTTATTGAGACAATAGCCTGAATTTAGACCAAAGTCGGCTGTTCCTACGCGCGATAGTCTTTACATTAACAACCCATGTAAGCAGTGCTGAGGATGTTTATTTATTCAGTGTTGTATGCAGTCTCTTTGCTAGGGACATACAAGTGGACAGTTTTGAGATGTGGTGCGCTTTATGCGTGGATCAGCCCAGAGCTCAAAGCACAAAAAATCTATAAAAATCACAATAAATGTATACGTTCAATATTTGGCAACACGCAGTGTTGCTTGAGTCCTGCATGTAAGTGATAACAATAAAATATGCTCGCTGGGTACGCTCGGTGAAGTAGGAGAATAAATATGCAAGATACAGTTGTGGAAAAGGTGCTTAAGCACCCTAAGTATGCGGAGCTGGTCCAGCGCCGCACGCGCATCAGTATGTCGTTTTTTGCTGTGGCATTAACGATCTATTCTGGATTTATTTTGACCTTGGCGTTTATGCCCGAAGTGTTCGCTCAGCCCATTGGCGCTGGCTGGACCATGAGCGTAGGCGTGTTGACAGGTATTTTAGTTGTGTTCAGTGCAGTGATTATGATTGCTCTGTATACCTACGTTTCCAATAAAACCTTTGATCCATTGCTTGATGCGATTATGAGGGACGTAGAATGAAAAAATTTCTCTTAAGCACTGCTTTACTTTCTATGTTCGCTACGCCGGCATTTGCAGCGACCGGTCAAGCCAATACATCTGCGATTGTGATGTTCTTGGTTTTTATTGCCGGCACCATGGTGATTACTTGGTGGGCTGCGCGTAAAACGCAAACCACGTCTGACTTCTACACCGCAGGTGGTGGCATTACCGGTTTCCAGAACGGTTTAGCGATTGCCGGTGACTATATTTCTGCTGCGTCATTCCTCGGTATCGCCGGTATGGTGTACGTCAGTGGTTTTGACGGCATCATTTACGCCATTGGTTTCCTTTTTGGTTGGCCGGTGGTGATGTTCTTGGTAGCTGAGCGTTTACGTAACTTGGGTCGTTTTAACTTTGCTGACGTGACTGCGTTCCGCTTAGAGCAAACACCGATGCGTGTTCTAGCTGCCAGTGCGTCACTGTTAATTATTGCTCTGT
>JAAZJF010000315.1 GCA_012800475.1 Gammaproteobacteria bacterium | reverse complement strand
CTGCGGCGTACAGGTTTGCATAACCCTTTGCTGGTAGTGGTGGTCAGCCTGTGTGAGGCTGCTATATAAGGCAGGGCTGGTTGAGATTTTTTGCATTGTGCTCGTCGCGCTTGATTTAAAAGCCCTTGCAAGATGTAACACTGCAAGGGTTAGAGTATATTTTAGCGCTGCTGCGCAACGGCTTAACTCAGATATTTGAGGGCGAAGTTTAAGCGCTTCAGGCGTGTTTGCCTAGCCTACTCATCTAAAGCTGTGTGCCGATGGCTAGCACACAACTTTAAGCATCCAGAAACGAAAAAACCCGTTAAACTTTTAAAGGCTTAACGGGTTTTCGTAATATGGCGCAGTGGACGGGACTCGAACCCGCGACCCCCGGCGTGACAGGCCGGTATTCTAACCAACTGAACTACCACTGCGCATTTCTTGAAAGACTATGGTGGGTGATGACGGGATCGAACCGCCGACCCTCTGCTTGTAAGGCAGATGCTCTCCCAGCTGAGCTAATCACCCATGGTCTCTTGAAGAGGTGCGTATAATAGACAGCTTAAATGTGTTTGGCAAGCACAATCGCTTTAATTGTTAAAACACCGTCTTTTTCAGTGGCTACAGACTGATATCACCTTGATTTCATTCGGTTTTTACAACTTCTATCCGCCAACTGATTGACCTAGCTGGCCCTGCTTAAGCAAGCAGCGGCATCAACTCTGCACAATCTCCACAGCATGCGTCACGCGAATGCCAGCAGGGCTGATTTGCGTCCCGTAGGCTAAGATCTCAACCCCAGCCGCCTTGGCCTCTGCTAGAGCTGTAGCGTATTCAGGATCAATCTCCTGCGCAGCACGTACTGCGGTGATCCCGGTCAGATTCACGCAGTAGATCAACACTGCACGCTGGCCGCTGCGTGCTAAGGCGGTCAGCTCGCGCAAGTGTTTAGCGCCGCGCGTGGTCACCGCATCCGGAAAAGCGGCGATATCACTATCAGGTAAACCCAAGGTGACGCTTTTCACTTCAACAAATACCGGCTGCTCGGCAAACCACAAGCAAAAGTCAGCGCGACTGTTTTCGGTACCGTATTTAACCTCTCGGCGCAGCTGAGTAAAGCCTGCCAGCTCACTGATCACACCTGCTTGCAAGGCTTCTTCAATCAAACGATTGGCGCGCCCTGTATTGATGCAGGCTAAACGCCCATGCGGCGTTTCGACCAATTCCCAGGTGGCTTTAAGCTTACGTTTCGGGTCATCATTGCGGCTAAACCACACCCGTGCACCGTCTGACATGCAGTTGAGCATCGAGCCGGTATTGGCACAATGCGCTGTGACTACGCTGCCATCTTGGCATTCAATATCAGCGAAAAAACGCTTATAGCGCTTGATTAAGCGCCCTTCTTCTAACTCTGGATCAAATTGCATGCTGTGCCTTCCACGTGACTAAACCCCGTGCAATACGCTCCACCGCCTGCTCTAAACGCGGCACACTTTGTGTATACGCAAAGCGCACATGTTGATCAGCACGATAACGCCCAAAATCAACACCGGGCGTGATGGCGATATATTCAGTTTCTAAAAAATGTCGGCAAAACTCAAAAGCATCACCGCCAAAATCTGAAATATCAGCGTATAAATAAAACGCACCCTGGGGCTCAACTTCAATTTTAAAGCCCAACTCGCGCAGCGCTGGCAATAGATAATCACGGCGCGCAGCAAACTCAGCGCGACGCTCTTCAAGAATCGCCAAGGTCTCGGGTGCAAAGCAGGCTAAAGCGGCGTGCTGCGATAAAGTCGGCGCGCTGATATAGATATTTTGCGCCAGCTTTTCTAATTCGGGCACCGCAGCTTCGGGCGCGACGAGCCAGCCTAAGCGCCAGCCCGTCATACCAAAGTATTTAGAGAAGCTATTGAGCACAAAAGCATCGTTATCGACTTCTAAAACGCTCGGTGCATCCATGCCGTAAGTCAGGCCGTGATAAATCTCATCCACCACTAAATGCCCACCGCGCTCACGCAATGCCGCCGATAAAGCACTTAATTCATCACGACTGAGCACGGTGCCGGTTGGATTGGCTGGTGAAGCGACCAAAGCGCCCACGCTGTTTTGATTCCAATACTGAGCGACTAAATCGGCATTGAGCTGATAGTTGGCCTGGGGCCCGACCGGTACCAGTTGTGCGGCACCTTCGACTAGGCGCAAAAAGTGGCGATTGCAGGGGTAACCTGGGTCAGCTAATAACCAGTGCTGGCCCGGATCGACCAATAATGCGCTGGCTAACAATAAAGCGCCTGAACCGCCCGGTGTGATCATAATGCGTTCAGGATTGATATTGAGGCCGTAGTGACTGGCGTAATAGCCAGCAATGGCTTCGCGTAAAGCGGGTAAACCACGAGCAGCAGTGTAGCGCGTTTGTCCGCTGGCTAAGGCTGCCTGCCCCGCCTGAATAATCGGCTCAGCGGTGGTGAAATCAGGCTCGCCAATTTCAAGATGAATCACATCATGGCCCGCCGCTTGCAGCTCATTGGCACGCTGTAACAACGCCATCACATGAAAGGGTTCAATTGCGCGACTGCG
>JAAZJF010000389.1 GCA_012800475.1 Gammaproteobacteria bacterium | reverse complement strand
GCCAAGTTGAGGGCGCGCAGCATGCCATCTTAATGACCTACGCCTTAGAAGGCTGGGATGATTTGGATGCTTGGCAGCAACGTTGGTCGACACTCAGCGTGGAACAGCAGCAGGGTATTGTGCAGGCCTGTGCTGTGTTGGCGAAAACCTTGCATCAGGCTGGGCAAATCCACGGCTGTTTTTATCCTAAGCATATTTTCTTGCAAGAGCAGGCCACAGGTTTTGTTGCGCAGTTGATTGATTTAGAAAAGACGGGACCTTTGCTGCTCGGGCATCGTGATCGGATTAAAGATTTAGAGCCCTTGTTTCGGCGCTCACAGCATGTGTGGACGCGTGAGCACACGCAGTTGTTTTTGCAGAGTTACTTAGATCAGTCTGCAGATATTTCGCACTGGCTGGAGCGCTTAGAATCACGCCGTAAAAATAAGGAGGCGCGCTAATGCAGATACACGACTTAAGCGGTCGCGAGCCTGCTTTACCTCTGACTTTGGAATTAGAAAACGGCCAGCAGTTGCTAGTCGAGCACTGGCTTAGAGTGCTGCCGGGCCAGCGTTATGTGGCGCAAGCCCAATGGCAAGGTCGCACTGTATTGGCTAAGTTGCTGGTTGGCAGTAAAGCGGCGCGCCAGTTGACCCGTGAAACCGTGGGCGCGCAGATGTTAATCGATCAACAGATTAACAGTGCAGCACTGCTGGGTTCAGAGCTGCAAACTGATGGCAGCGCCTATGTATTATTTGAGTTTATTGAGCAGGCGCAGAGCTTAAACCAAGCGTGGCAAGCCTGTGCCGCTGAGCCGCCTTTAAGTGAGCGCCAAACAGAGGTGCTTGGTAGCGCCCTTGGCATGATCGCGCAGATGCATTTGCGTGGTTTATGGCAAAGTGATTTACACCTCGACAACTTGCTACATAAAGATCAGCAATTGTATGTGGTCGATGGGGGTGGCGTGCAATCTGAACACGCTGGCCAGCCTTTATCTGAAGAGCAAGTGATTGATAATTTAGCCGTATTCTTTGCTCAATTACCCAGCGCTTTAGATGAGCATTTAGAAATGCTCTTGATGTATTACTTAATGGCCAACGGCGAACATGCATTGCGCCTCGAAAAGCTGCAAAAGCGCATTACTGGTATTCGTCAGTGGCGCGTTAAAGATTATTTAAACAAAGCAGGACGCGATTGCAGCCTGTTTAGTGCCAAGCGTAATGCGTGGGGTTTACGGGTGGTGTGGCGTGCCGCGCAGCATCAATTGAAAACCTTACTGGCTGATCCTGATGCCGCGATTGATGCTGGGCATATTTATAAAACTGGCGGCGCAGCCACTGTGGCACGTGTGGCGCAGGGCCAGCAGCAGTGGGTGGTCAAGCGCTATAATATTAAAAACTTTGCGCACTGGTGCAAACGTTTTTGGCGTCCGAGTCGTGCCTGGCACAGCTGGTTAGCAGGGCATCGCTTAATGGTATTGGGCATTGCCACGCCACAGCCGTTAGCGGTAATTGAAAATCGTTGGTGCGGATTGCGCGGTAGTGCGTGGTTAATCAGTGAATATTGTGGTGAACAGGATATAATCGATCGTTTCGCCAGTTACCAAAGCGATGGCATTGTGCCGGAATCTGAAATTGACGCCTTAGTGGCATTGTTGAATGCGCTGATACGTGAAAAAATCAGCCATGGAGATTTAAAAGGCCACAATATTTTATGGCATCAAGGCCGTTGTGTTTTGATTGATTTAGATGCCATGCAACACCATCAGAACATGCGCAGTTTTAGCCGTGCATTTTTAAAAGATCGTACCCGATTATTACGCAATTGGCCGCACGGCAGCCCGTTGTATACATTGCTTGATCAGCGTTTACCGCAGTTGCCCAGCAGCTGCCCTGAAGACTAAGAGGCACACTCACCCATGGCACTGACTATTCTAGGCCTATCTGGCGCACTCAACCACGACCCATCGGCAGCCTTATATATTAATGGCAAATTGATTGCCGCCGTTGAGGAAGAGCGTTTAGTACGCGACAAGCATGCAAAAAACCGTATGCCTTATGAGTCGGCAAAATACTGTTTAGAACAAGCAGGCATTACTCCGGCGGATGTCGATGTTGTGGCGATACCTTTTGCACCCATTAGTATTTTTGGTAAGGCACGCTGGCACTACGCCAAACGCTACTGGTATGCGCCCGAGCGTGCGTTAGATGCGATTTTAGTGGGTAACCGCCGTTATAAGCGTTACTACAGAAAAGTTCAGTGGTGCTTAGTGCAGCTGGGCTTTGACTTGAAAAAAGTTAAAATCGAACCCGTTGAGCATCACCTCGCTCACGCGGCCAGCGCCTATTTGTGCTCAGGCATTAAAGAAAAAACCGCCATTATGGGCATCGACGGTAAAGGCGAGTACGCCACCACCTTCTTTGGTTATGGTGAAAACGGCAAGATTCACAAAATTAAAGAGTTTTACGATCCAGACTCGCTCGGTGGCCTGTATGGCGCACTGACTGAGTTTCTGGGCTTTGAAATGCTCGATGGTGAATTTAAAGTCATGGGTATGGCGCCCTATGGCAACCCTGATTTATATGACTTATCACGTTTAGCCAAGTTTGAAGATGGCGAGCTGGTGATTAACACCGAATACGTTAACGTGGTGGGTGTGCGTCGCTATAAAGAGAAAGGCAAAGGCTTTTACTTCTCACCCAAATTGATTGAATGGTTAGGTCCAAAGCGCGAGGGCGATATTGCTGACGACCCCTACATCCATTACGCCGCCAGCGTGCAAGCGCTGTTTGAAAAGCTGGCGCTGGAAATGATGGATTACTATCTGGGTGACATTATCAAAGAGACCGGCCGCATCGCCTTTGCCGGCGGTAGTGCCTTGAACGTGAAACTCAACCAAAAAATTATTGCTCGCGATGAAGTCAAAGAACTGTTTGTGCAGCCCGCGGCTGGTGATGCCGGTACGGCGGTAGGCGCTGCCGCCTATGTGTCACAACGCAAAGGCGTACCTGTCGAGAAGATGGAGCACGTCTACCTAGGCCCTGAATACAGTAACGAAGAGATCATCGCCGCCTGTGCTAAGCATGCCGGCCAACCGCAGTGGCAAAAAATCGATAACGTGCCGGAGCATATCGCTAAGATTATGGTGGACGGCAACCCTGTGGCTTGGTTTCAAGGCCGTATGGAGTTTGGGCCGCGTGCGTTAGGTGGCCGCTCGATTATTGGTTGCCCAAGTATCCCTAAGGTCGCTGATCGCATTAACG
>JAAZJF010000050.1 GCA_012800475.1 Gammaproteobacteria bacterium | reverse complement strand
TGTTGGTTGATCGCTTGATTCAAGAGCATTATCTGCGGCGGCAACAGCCAGTTCAGTCTGCTGTGCATCCATATCATCCACTAATGCAGCACCACCGGCGCTGTCTTGTAGCTGCGCTAAAAGATTGTCTTTTAATGCAACCAAACGCTGCAGCTTGGCCAGTTGGCTGTTGAGTTCATCAACGCGCTCTTTTAGATCTTCGTTTTCTAATAACGCAGAATCTAAGCGCTCTTTACTGGATGCCAGCTGGTCTTGCAGGTTTTGTAACTCATTGTTTTTACCACGATCAGACGCTTGCTTTGACTCACCCGGTGCTTCAGTCACCAGTCTTAAGCTGTCTGTTTGTTCAATCTGTTGTGGCGCCGCACCCGCTTCTTGACGCGCAGTGGCATCCAGCTGACGCTTGGCTAAGGTGGCCGTGGTACGCTTATTTTTCCAACTGGCATTTTGCTCAGCCACTTCGGCTGTTGCTTGCGCTAAGGTGCGTTTATTGACCTCTTCAAGCGTGGGCAGGCGTAACACTTTACCGCTTTGCAGGCGGTTAATATTGCCATCTAAAAAAGCACTGGGATTACCGTCTTGAATGGCCAGCATTGTCTGGTGAATGGACGATCCTTCTTTGGTTTTAACCGCAATATCCCACAGAGTGTCATTTTTCTTAACCTGATACTCACTTTTGCGCGCGTGCGGCGTTGCAACGGGCGCTACTTTGCTGGTACCTGCCTGAAAGTCAGACCGTGCGGGCTGTACACCAAGCTGCGTTGAAGTTGCACCTGCCGTTACAGCAGGTTGAGCACTTTGAATCACCTGTTGTGGCTTATATAAAGGTGGATCCAATAACAAAGTGTATTCGCGCAATAAACGGCCATTGGGCCACAGCACTTCAACTAAAAAATTTAAGTACGGCTCTTTCACCGGTTTATTGCTGGTAATACGAATCACATGCTTACCATCAGCACGCACTACAGGTGTAAACGTTAAGCCAGTTAAGAAAAACTGACGATCCACCCCCGCTTTAGTGAAGTCTTCAGCTGAAGCCAGGCGTGTTTTAATATCTGCTGAGCTTAAATCACGCACATCCGACAAGGAAATCTCTGCTTCAAGGGGCTGATTTAACGAAGACTTGACCGCCAGTCCACCCAAGCCCAACGCATTGGCAACACCTGATGTAAACGCTGTGGCAGCGGCAACTGCTAATACCAACTTACGAACTTGAAGCATATAAAGTGATCCCTTGTGATTCGTTCCGGATATTGCGGAATGTCGTGAATGAACTGCTGTCAATAGCTGAGCATTGATGGTCCTGCTAGCAGCATTCGAACTTAATTATGTGAACCTTTAGCAACTCAATTGAATTGAGTCGGTCAGTATCTTGCAGAGGGTCTTTTTTATCAACATTGAACATGCTTATCCAAGCCATTCAAGCCTGTATCAGCCCATGCGTTGCGCATTTTAAACTGTTCTAGCCATTCTTTAAACGCATAAACGCGCAAAATCGATATGATCGACTCTGCGCGTCATCTGGAAAAACTAAATTAGCGCTCTAACAAAATCCGCAGCATTCTACGCAACGGCTCTGCAGCACCCCATAACAACTGGTCACCGACAGTAAATGCACCCAGATAATGCGA
>JAAZJF010000314.1 GCA_012800475.1 Gammaproteobacteria bacterium | reverse complement strand
CCGCCTAAAGTCACTTCAGCCGTGCGGTAACCTTCGGTGCCTGAGGGGGTGAGCTGCCAGTGATTGAGCTGTTCGCCAATCGCGGTAAGTTGTTTGGTATTGTATTGTTTGAGCGGTGTATTGCTAAACCAGTGCTCGCACAGCAGTTGTGCCATTTTGCGGGTAAAGCATTCGCTGAGTAGAGTTTTGAGCTCAATATTGGGGTGCAAACTTTGTTGCTCTAACAGCCAAGCACTGGCATCACGATCGCTGAGCAAGTCGACTTCAATCAGGTCACCGGGATGCCAATAGGACGATATCTGTAAAATCACTGGGCCGCTGAGGCCGCGATGGGTAAACAGCAGGTCTTCTTTAAAGCTTTGACCATTACACTGCACCACGCAATCATCGACTGAGGTGCCTGACAGTGAGGAACACAGCTCTTTTAATTGTGGATCAGTGATGGTGAAGGGCACCAGTGCAGCGCGAGTTGGCAAAATAGTGTGGCCAAATTGCTCGGCGACTTGATAGCCAAATCCGCTCGCACCTAAGGTGGGTATGGATAAGCCACCGCTGGCAATCACTAAGGATGTGCAGTTTAACGTCTGCTTGTTGCACTGCAGAGTGAAGCCGTTTTTTGTGGCCTGGATGTGGGTCACCGAGGTATTGAGTTGAATGGTGGCACCGGCATCGGCACATTCTTTGAGCAGCATCTCGAGAATGTCGCTGGCTTTATGATCGCAAAAGAGCTGACCGAGCTTTTTCTCGTGATAGGGGACTTGATGGCGCTGCACCATCTCAAGAAAATCCCACTGGGTGTAACGCGCCAAAGCAGACTTGCAAAAATGTGGGTTTGCAGAGAGAAAATTGCTGGGCTCGGTGTACATATTGGTGAAATTACAGCGCCCACCACCGGACATAAGAATTTTCTTCCCCGCTTTATTGGCGTGATCTATCACTAACACCTTGCGTCCACGCTGTGCCGCAGTCAGCGCACACATTAAACCGGCAGCACCGGCACCAATAATTATCACATCCACAATGAGCACAACCTAAAATCTAAAAATCAAAGCTGAAGTTTAACGGCTTTCTGCTGTGAGCTGGCTCTTATTTAAGATTAGCGAGTTACAGGCTTGCCAACACGACAGATGTTTAAGAAGTACCGCGCTGGTGCTGCGACAAGCGTAGCCATGGATGGCGTAGCGCCCGACTTGGGGCGGGACGCACCGTGGAGGGAAAAGCAGCACTAGCGCGGTACGCAGAGCACATATCTAAACTGCTCCTCCAACATTCACACTCAGCTATGCAACACAAACTGCCCAGTAAAGCAGGCCCCATCTCGGCCATCCTCGGTCAAAATACGACTGGTTAAGCTGATCCGCGCCTTACCATGACGCTGATACATTTTGAAAAAACGCTCCCACACCGCAGGGTCAGGTGCATCACAAATCACCTGCGCATCAGCGAACACCGGCAAGGGATAATCAATTTGCCCTGCCTGAACCACGATATGTGTGGTATTTATACCTGCATCAAACAAGCGCAAGTGCAGCCAGCCCCAACAGGCCAACACACCTGCGCAATACAGACTGCCACCAAACATAGAGTGTTGATGGTTCGAGTTCTCAGTCAGCGGCATCTGCAACTGCAAACGCTGATTACTCCAATCACAGACTTGGATAGCCATCGCTCTTGTTAATGGAATATCACTGGCAAACACTTGAGCCAAATGTTGGCAGGCGGTTGAATTGGATGCGCTGGTCATGGAAGCTCTCGCAAAAATAAATACAAATATATTGAAAAAAAGACGCTAATCTGATCATAACGGTCACAGGCGTGTTACTCATCGAGCAAAATGTGCGTCTTAGTAGGGATTGACCGTGAATTATAATGAAAGATTTTAAATTAACAGTGTTTTAAAGGTTAGAATTAAAAATCATGCGGTATCGTGTTGTTTTGACAAAGGAGATGGGCTTGTGGATTCTGTAGCAACCAATAGTATATTTTTTGTTGGTGGGTTGTTAGTTGCTATTAGCATTCTGG
>JAAZJF010000313.1 GCA_012800475.1 Gammaproteobacteria bacterium | reverse complement strand
CTCATGCCGCCAATACCAAACACAAGGGTGACCGAGACGATAATCAAGTTACGTGCTTGTGATAAATCCACATGATTACGAATTAAGGTATTTAAACCCACCACTGCAATCGAGCCGAACAGCAAACATAAAATCCCACCCATCACTGGCACAGGAATGCTTTGCAGTGCCGCGCCAAACTTGCCAATAAAAGCTAAAGCAATAGCAAATACAGCCGCCCAAGTCATAATCACTGGATTATAGTTTTTAGTCAGCATCACCGCCCCTGTGACTTCGGCATAGGTGGTGTTAGGCGGTCCGCCAAGCATCCCCGCTGTGGTGGTGGCTAAACCATCACCGAGCAAGGTGCGGTGCAGGCCAGGCTGTTTAATATAGTTTTGCCCGGTCACGCTACCAATAGCGATCACGCCACCGATATGTTCAATCGCGGGAGCTAGAGCTACCGGCAACATAAACAAAATAGCGCCAAGGTGAAACTCGGGAGCCACAAAGGCTGGCATGGCTAACCAAGGTGCGTTTTCAATACCGCTAATATCCACTTCACCTAAGATGACCGCCATAGTGCAACCTACAATAATACCGGCCAAAATGGGTACCAGACGAAATAAACCACGGCCTAAAGTCGCCACTGCCAGCGTGGTGACCAGTGCTGACATGGAAATCATCATCGCCGTGGAGTAGACAATCAATTGCGTCGCACCATCGCCTGATTTGCCCGTTGCCATATTCACTGCCACCGGTGATAAAGCTAAACCAATGCACATAATTACCGGGGCAATGACCACTGGCGGCAGCAGCTTGTCTATAAAGCCCGTGCCTTTGAGGCGTACTGCAGCACTGAGCAGGATATACACCACTCCTGAGGCCATAATTGCCCCCAATACTGCGGGTAAACCAAAGTTGGTTTTTGCATACAGAATCGGAGCAATAAAGGCAAAGCTGGAGGCGACAAAAACCGGTACTTGACGACCGGTTGCCAGTTGGAAAACGAGTGTGCCTAAACCTGCAGTAAATAGCGCAACGTTAGGATCCATACCCGTAATCAGCGGCATTAAAACCAGCGCACCGAATGCCACAAACAGCATCTGTGCACCGATTAAAGCTTGTCGCCATGCGGGTTCTGCAGGGTGAGACAGCATGGATCAGCTCTCCTTTTGTTTGGTGCCAAAGATCTTATCGCCCGCATCACCTAAGCCTGGGATGATATAGCTTTTGCTGTCCAAGCCTTGATCAACTGATGCAGTATAAATAGCCACATCAGGGTGCACTGCGTGGACCGCTGCGATACCTTCTGGTGCCGCTACTAAAACCATGGCGCGAATTTCCTTACAGCCCGATTTTTTTAATAAATCAATGGTGGCAATCATCGAGTTGCCTGTGGCCAGCATGGGGTCAATAATCAATGACAAGCGTGAAGGCATGTCAGGAGCGAGTTTTTCTAAATAGGTGTGTGCTTGCAGTGTGGTTTCATTACGCACCACGCCCACAGCACTGACCTTAGCGCTGGGGATCAGGCTCAATACGCCCTCGAGCATGCCAATACCGGCACGCAGGATGGGGACGACAGTGATTTTTTTGCCGGCAATTTTTTCTACATCAACCGTGCCGCTCCAGCCTTCAATCGTATAGGTTTCGAGCGGGAAATCTTTAGTGGCTTCATAGGTTAGTAATGCGCCCAGTTCTTGAGCCAGTTCACGAAAGTTTTTGGTACTGATATCAGCGCGACGCATCAAGCCAAGTTTGTGACGAATAAGAGGGTGACGGATTTCATGAACAGGCATGAACGGCTCCAAAATCGAGAGAATAGGTTACATAGATTAAACGAAATTAGGCTAAAACGGCACTGTGTTTGTGATCAATACTTGCTCTAAGCGGCGTGCCGCAGTACCTTTTGCGCCTTAATTACTTAACGAAGAGCCTTGTAATGTCTGTCAATCTTGAACATATCCAGCAAATCATGGACGAAGCCGATACTTTATTCACTGAGGAGCAGGTGGAAGCGGCGATTGATCGTGTTGCTCAGCAGATTAATGAGCAGTTGCACGACACCAATCCAATTGTTTTTTGCGTGATGAATGGCGGGCTGATTTTTTCGGGTAAATTGTTGACCAAGTTAACCTTTCCACTCGAGCAATCCTATTTACACGCCAGTCGTTATCGCAATGAAACCAGTGGTGGCGAATTATTCTGGAAGGCCAAGCCTGAGATATCTTTAATGGATCGTAACGTGCTGATTGTTGACGATATTTTAGATGAAGGTCATACCCTGTCCGCCATTATTGAGTTTTGTCAGCGTGCCGGTGCCAGTTCCGTGCGTACAGCGGTATTAATGGATAAGCAGCATGAACGTAAAGCGCGCCCAGGCTTGTGTGCTGACTTCTTCGGTTTGCATTGTGAAGATCGTTATATCTTTGGCTATGGCATGGACTACAAAGGCTACTGGCGCAATGCTGCGGGTATTTATGCCGTTAAAGGGATGTAATGTTGCTTAAACTCGCACGCTAGGTTTTTTTAGCCTGTTGAGCTAGACGTTCTAAAGCTTCACGCAGCGCCGGGTTTTGAATGGCTTGTGCGCTGTCTTGAATGGTTTGGCCTGACTGCTCTGAAATCGCAATCTGGCGTGACTCTGGAGTATCAGACTGCTGGGGTGGACGCACCTTAAACTGAATGCGCGTGACGTCCCGAAAGTCCGCTAAGCTTTGCAATTGCTCAAGCAAGCGTCGCTGTTGATAACGTAAGCGTGTTGCCCAGTGCCCATTGCTGATAATCAGGGTCAAAATACCATCCTGATAGCTTGCCAGACGACAATGCTCACGCGCTGCAGGTTGTAGGTATTGATTGAGTTGTTGCTGTAAATGATCGGTTGCTTTGGCTCGAGCCAGCAAACGTTGCAGGGGTAGGCTGCTTTGCAAAACGAGCGTGGTTTTTTGCGCTTTAATTGGGCGGTAGCTCATGGATCACCTCACAAAAACAGGTTCTGCAGCGCATCAGTGTATAGTATTTGCTAAATACCGCTTGAAATATGCGCCATGCAGTACAATGTTGCATATATAGTATAGCTCAGAAAAATAATGTGGCTGTGTTGAGCGTTTAGTGTTGAGTCCCTCTGTACGTTGAATTATCGACTAAGGTCACTTTATTCAACCGTAAATACGGGTAGAATGAATTTTTTGTGCGGGTGAGTACAGTATGACTTACGCGCCTTCACCCCCCAAAAATGGAAGCGTTATAAATTATGTTTGCGCCTTTATTCAGAAAACTTCTTGGAAGCAAAAACGACCGTGACGTCAAACGCATGTTCAAAACAGTCAGTGCTGTTAATGCGCTTGAAGAGCAGATGGTGGCTCTATCCGATGAGCAGTTGCAAGCCAAAACCAATGAGTTTCGTGAACGTTTAGCGGGTGGTGAGAGCCTTAATAAATTATTACCTGAAGCCTTTGCTACGGTGCGTGAAGCCGGTAAGCGCGTGATGGGTATGCGTCACTTTGATGTACAGCTGATCGGCGGACAGACTTTGCATGAAGGCAAAATTGCTGAAATGCGTACCGGTGAAGGTAAAACTTTAGTGGCCACCTTAGCGGTGTATCTCAACGCCTTGCCTGCTAAAGGTGTGCATGTGGTGACGGTTAACGATTATCTAGCGCGCCGTGATGCGAACTGGATGCGTCCGTTGTATGAGTTCTTAGGTTTGAGTGTGGGTGTGGTGGTACCTTTTCAGGATCCTGAAGAAAAGCGTGCTGCTTATGCCTGTGATATTACTTACGGTACCAATAACGAGTTTGGCTTTGACTATCTACGCGACAATATGGCGTTTAGTGTCGAAGAGAAATTCCAGCGCGAATTACACTTTGCCGTGATTGATGAGGTGGACTCCATCTTAATTGATGAGGCGCGTACACCTTTGATTATCTCGGGTCAGGCTGAAGACAGCTCTGAGTTGTACAAAAAGATTAATCTGATTATTCCAACGCTTAAGCGTCAAGTGGAAGATGAAGAAACTGAAGAAGTGCTGGAAGAAGGGCATTACACCATTGACGAAAAATCACGTCAGGTAGAGCTCAATGAGGCCGGTCACCAGTACATCGAAGAAAAACTAACTGAGCTGGGTTTATTAGCTGAAAATGAATCCTTGTACTCAGCCAGCAACTTAAGCCTACTGACTCACGTGAACGCAGGTTTACGCGCGCATACGTTATTTAACCGTAACGTTGAATACATTGTGCAAGGCGATCAAGTGGTGCTGGTCGATGAGCACACAGGTCGTACGATGCAAGGCCGTCGTTTATCAGAAGGTTTACACCAAGCCATTGAAGCCAAAGAAGGTGTGGCGATTCAGCCCGAAAGCCAAACCATGGCTTCAACCACTTTCCAGAACTATTTCCGTTTATATGAAAAACTCTCAGGTATGACCGGTACGGCGGATACTGAAGCCTTTGAGTTCCGTCAGATTTATGGCCTCGATGTCACAGTGATCCCTACGCACCGTAATGTTGCGCGTAAAGATTTCAATGACTTAGTGTTTTTGACTCAGCCTGAAAAGTACGTGGCTATTGTGACCGATATCCGTGAGTGCCAAGAACAAGGCCGTCCCGTATTGGTGGGTACGGCTTCCATTGATAGTTCTGAGCATGTGTCAGAAGTACTGACTGCGGCAGGTATTGAACACAAAGTTCTGAACGCTAAGCATCACGACTTAGAGGCTGACATTATTGCTCAGGCCGGTCGTCCAGGTGCGATTACCATTGCAACAAATATGGCCGGTCGTGGTACTGACATTGTTTTAGGCGGTAGTTGGGAAGCTGAAGTTGCAGCCTTGGATGACCCAAGTGAAGCGCGCATTGCGGAAATTAAAGCAGCATGGCAAAAAAGCCATCAGCAAGTGATTGAAGCGGGCGGCTTGCATGTGATTGCCACTGAGCGCCACGAATCTCGTCGTATTGATAACCAGTTGCGCGGTCGTTCAGGTCGTCAAGGTGACCCAGGTTCGACACGTTTTTATCTGTCGCTTGAAGATAATTTGATGCGCATCTTTGCCTCTGATCGCGTTAAAAACTTTATGAAAGCCTTAGGCATGAAAGAAGGCGAAGCTATTGAGCATCGCATGGTGAGTAATGCTATTGAAAAAGCGCAGCG
>JAAZJF010000312.1 GCA_012800475.1 Gammaproteobacteria bacterium | reverse complement strand
CGTAATAACAGCCTAACTGATTTATAAGGACATCAATGAGAACTGTTTTCCACTCGTGTTTAAAGCCACGAGCTGCTTACGCAATCGGCATTATTGCTGCGCTGCTTATGGTTGTCGTGCTTGTTATGCAGGGCACTGAGTTGTGGGTGACTGCGCAACATCGGCTGACCTTTGCAGTAGGGTATGGCATGGCTTTTTGCTTAGCTCACCTGATCGGCTCTGCTGTGCTTATACGCCGGGGCCAGACTTTAAGTGACAGCGTGTCATTGTGGCTTGGGATTGCTGTTTTTGTCCTGGGGCTGCGCCAACTGTCTTTTTTGTTTATCAGTCAAGCCAGCATCTTTGCAGTACTGGAGCAACTCTACAGCTTAACCGCCTATGGCCTCTTGGGTGTGGTGGGCTGGTTGGGTCTAAAGCGCTATGAATATAAAGACCAGAAGCTCAAAGTTTCGCAAAAAGAAATCAATGAATTAAAAATGGCACTTGATGCCCATGCCATTGTTGCAGTGACTGATTCACGCGGTGTTATTACCCGCGTGAATGACAAGTTTTGTACGATTTCACAATACTCGCGCGAAGACCTCATCGGTCGTACACATAAAGTGATTAACTCAGGTCACCATCCCAAAGAGTTCTTTAAGGATTTATGGAGCACCATCACCCAAGGTGAAGTGTGGAATGGTGAAGTGTGTAATAGAGCTAAAGATGGCTCCTTGTACTGGGTGCAATCCACTGTGGTACCGTTTTTTGGTAAGGATGGTAAGCCTGAGCAGTATGTAGCAATTCGTGCTGATATCACCTCCAGAAAAGAAGCTGAAGCCCAAACCCAGCACATGGCTCTGCATGACGCACTGACGGGCTTGCCCAATCGTCGCTTGATGAATGATCGTTTGATTACCACCATCCAAAGCAAAGAGCGCTATCCCAGTTTTGGTGCGGTGCTGTTAATGGACCTGGATCATTTTAAAGAAGTGAACGATACCTTGGGTCATGCGCTGGGTGATGAGTTGCTTAGAGAAATCGCACAACGCTTAACGCAGTGTGTGCGCAAGGTCGATACTGTTGCCCGTTTAGGGGGTGACGAATTTGTGATTATTTTAGACCGAGTGGGTGCTGATTTAACTGCCGCAACCCAGAATACCAAGAGTATTGGTGAGAAAATTCGCCAAGCCTTAGCCGAGCCGTATCAGCTGGGTATCCATCAATTAAGTGTCACACCCAGCTTAGGTGTGGTGTTATTTGATGCCAGTGATGATGATTCTGAAGAGCTGATTAAGCAGGCAGATATCGCCTTGTATAGCGCTAAAGAAGCGGGGCGGAATCAACTGTGCTTTTTTGAAGCCATTTTGCAAGAAGAAACCAACGAGCGCGCCTTAGTGCTACAAGAGTTGCGTAAGGTGTTGGAGCGCGATGAACTGAAGTTGTTTTATCAGCCGGTGGTTGATGATCAGCAGAATATACTGGGTTTTGAAGCGTTAGTGCGCTGGTTTCATCATGAGTATGGCTCGATTTCGCCGATTGATTTTATTCCGTTAGCCGAGCAAAGCGGTTTGATTATTCCAATTGGCGCTTGGATCTTAGAGACGGCCTGTTGGCAGTTAGCACAGTGGAGTACTGATCCTGAGCGTCAAAATTTAACTATGGCCGTGAATGTCAGTGCTCGCCAATTCAATCAGGCAGGCTTTGCTGAGCAGGTGCAAGAGATTCTAATTCGCACTGGCGCACGGGCGGATCGACTGCGACTTGAGCTGACTGAAAGTATGCTGCATGACAATATCGAGAGCACCATTGTGAAAATGGAAACCTTGCGCAAGCTGGGTATTCGTTTTTCTTTGGATGATTTTGGTACTGGGTATTCTTCTTTAAGTTACTTAAAACTCTTGCCACTCAATCAACTGAAAATTGATAAATCTTTTGTCGATGATATTTTTGAGGATCCCAGTCATGCCGCGATTGCGCGCACGATTATGGCGTTGGGCAACAGTTTGGACTTAAATGTAGTGGCTGAAGGTGTAGAAACGCAGCAACAGTTGGACTGGTTATTGGACAATGGTTGTCAGTCATTCCAAGGGTATTTCTTTAGTCACCCTTTACCTATTGCTGAAATAGAAACCCTGTTGCGTGCTAAGCAAGCTGGTCATGCAACTGAACATTGATTCAGTTGCGCTGCAGTATGGGGAAAAACTGAGTTAGGCTGGGTTATTTTGCGCTGTGTTTAAATAAAAACGGGTGGCTCAATCGCAAGGATTAGGCCACCCGTTTTTTTGTTGCGGTCAAGCGATTATGGCTTGGATGCGTCTGACTGTGCGGTATACCCACCGCCTAAAGCTTTATAAAGGTTAATTTCGCTGGCCAGTTGGGCGAACTGGGTGCTGATACGTTGTTGCTTCGCATCAAACAGCAGGCGCTGTGCATCCAGTACCGTGAGTTGATCATCAATACCTTCGTCATAACGACGGTCAGCCAGTAAATAATAATCCGTGCTGGAGCGCACTAACTCATTACTGGCAGCCAGTTGTTGTTGATAGGTGGTGCGCTCAATTAAACCATCCGCCACTTCTTGAAAGGCGGTTTGAATGGTTTTTTCGTAGCGCGCGATATGGATATCTTTTTGAATCTCGCTGTAATCCAAGTTGGCGCGTAAACGTCCGGCATTAAAAATGGGGATATTAATGCTGGGCATAAACAGCCATGAGCCGCTACCACTATCAAATAAACCGGATAAGTCAGGGCTTAAACTACCCGCATTGGCAGTTAAGCTGATGCTGGGGAAAAAAGCGGCACGGGCTGCACCGATATTAGCATTGGCTGCTTTGAGCTCATGTTCAGCACGTAAAATATCAGGACGACGTTGCAGTAAGTTGGCCGGCAAACCCACAGGTAATTGTGCAAACTTAAAGTGACTTAAAGGCACAATACTGGCGGTATTTACAGGTGGTTGACCGCCGAGTAGCAGGTTAAGAGCGTTACGGCTTTGTGCGCTTTGGCGTTCAAATTGAGCCAAGCTGACTTTGGCGCCGTTGACCGCTGTGCGGGCTTGTTGCAGCTCTAAAGAAGTGCCCACACCTGCGTTATAGCGGCGCTCTTGCAAGTTTAAGCTGTCTTGATAGGTGACAAGGGTGTCACGCACTAAAGCTAATGTTTCTTGATCTGCTTGCAGGCTGAGCCACGCTGTTGCCACGCTGGTGATTAAGCTCAGCTGCGCGCTGCGCTGGGCTTGTTCGCTGGCAAAATAGGCCTCTAACGCCTGATCACGCAAACTGTTTAAACGACCAAAAAAGTCCAACTCCCAGGCTGTTACGCCTAAGTTAGCTGAGTACTGACTGTTAATGGTTGCATCATTACCCGTAGGGTTCATGCGCCCAGGAAGACGCTGACGATTAGCACCGCCAGCGGCATCCACGGAAGGGAATAATGCGCTGCGTTGAATACGATATTGTGCACGAAATGCGTCAACATTTAATGCGGCAATACGCAGGTCACGGTTGTTATCCAGCGCCGTACTGATCAAGGACTGCAGTACCGGATCTTGGAAAAACTCACGCCAATCAGGCAGCGCTGCTAAAGGCGCTTGCGCCTCGGTCGTGTCCCATTGCTCAGCAACTGGAGCACTGGGTTGCTGGTAATTAGGTGCCAAAGAGCAACCTGTCAAAGCCGCAAGCAATGCAGCGGCTAGTGCAGTATGTTTCATTGGCCTTTCTCCTGTTGCTGTTTGTCAGTGGCAGAGTTAAACAATGAGCTCACTACTACGTAAAAGAATGGCACAAAGAAAATCGCGAAAACCATCGCGGTGAGCATCCCACCAATGACTCCGGTACCAATGGCGTGTTTACTACCAGCGCCTGCGCCAGTAGCAATGGCCAGAGGAGTAACCCCAAGCACAAAGGCTAGGGAAGTCATAATAATTGGACGCAAACGGATGCGGCTCGCTTCGACCGCTGCTGCTGCCAAACTCATCCCGCCGTCGTGCAGCGACTTGGCAAACTCTACAATTAAAATGGCGTTACGGGCTGACAAACCAATGGTGGTGAGCAAACCAATCTGGAAGTACACGTCATTGGATAAGCCGCGACCATAGGTTGCTAGCAACGCACCAATGATACCCAGTGGTACCACTAGCATCACCGAGAAGGGGACTGACCAGCTTTCATACATAGCGGCTAAGCATAGAAACACCACCAGCAAGGATAACGCATATAATGCTGGGGCTTGGTCACCTGAGAGACGTTCCTCATAGGATAAACCTGTCCATGCTATACCTACGCCGGCGGGTAGTTTTTTTGCAATTTCTTCTGCCGCCAGCATTGCATCACCAGAGCTGTAGCCTGGTGCGGCGCTACCCAGGATTTCCATAGCGGGTACACCATTGTAGCGCGATAACTTAGGTGGACCGTAAGTCCATTCACCAGTGGCAAAGCTATTGAATGGAATCATCTCGCCTTGATTATTGCGCACATACCATTTGGCTAAATCCTCTGGATTCATCCGGGCATTGGCCTCAGCTTGTAGGAAAACCTTTTTTACTCGACCGCGATCAATAAAGTCATTGACATAGCTACTACCCCAAGCCGTTGACAGCGTTTGGTTAATGTCGGTCAATGACAAACCCATGGATCTGGCTTTTTCATCATCAATGATCAGCTGGTATTGTGGTTCATCATTTAAGCCGTTGGCCCGCACTTGAGTTAAGCGTGGGTCTTGGTTAGCTTGCTGCACAAATTGATCGCGTGCTTCGCTCAAGACTTTATGACCGACACTGGCTTGGTCTTGTAAAAACAGATTAAAACCAGTGGCATTACCCAGTTCTGATACGGCTGGCGGTGCAAAAGCGAAGACCATGGCATCGCGAAATGAGAAGAATTTCATTTGCGCGCGCTGGGCTAGAGAAAATACGCTTTGATGTTCTTGCGTGCGCTCACTCCAATCTTTAAGACCAATAAAGGCCATCCCTGAGTTTTGTCCGCGACCCGCAAAGTTAAAACCAGCAATGGTAAAGACAGTTTTAACGGTATCGCTTTCTTCTGTGAGCATATGCTCACGCATTTTACTGATCACATCATAGGTACGTTCAGCGCTTGAGCCCTCAGGTGTTTGCACCTGAACAAACATGACTCCTTGGTCCTCATCGGGTAGGAACGAGGAGGGGATCTGAGTGAACATCCAACCCATGATCGCGATGATAATGGTGTACATGATTAAGTAAGGTGCTTTACGACGAATCATCGCAGCCACACCTTGTTCGTACTGGTTCACACCTTTTTGGAAGGTGCGGTTAAACCAACCAAAGAAACCGCTTTTTTCTAGATTCTGACCTTTTTGAATCGGTTTAAGCATGGTGGCGCACAGGGCAGGGGTAAAGATTAAAGCGACCAGTACCGACAACACCATAGCGGAGACAATAGTGACGGAGAACTGCTTATAAATAGCCCCAGTAGAACCTTCAAAAAACGCCATGGGAATAAATACAGCAGACAAGACTAAACCGATACCCACCAGGGCACCAGAAATTTGGGTCATGGATTTGCGGGTTGCTTCAACAGGAGAGAGACCTTCTTCCTCCATGACTCGTTCGACGTTTTCTACCACCACAATGGCATCATCCACCAGCAAGCCGATGGACAAGACCATAGCAAACATGGTCAGAGTATTAATGCTGTAACCGAAAGCTGCCAGCACACCGAAGGTACCCAGGATCACCACAGGTACAGCTAAAGCAGGAATTAACGTGGCACGCAAATTCTGCATAAACAAATACATCACCAAAAAGACCAGCACAAAGGCTTCGGCCAAGGTGTAAATCACACCTTCAATGGATGCAGAAATAACCGGGGTGGTGTCGAATGGGTAAACAATTTTCATCCCAGGAGGGAAAAACTGCTCAAGCTCAGCCAAGGTAGCGCGTACTGCACGCGCTGTATCTAGAGCGTTAGCGCCATTGGCCAGCTTGATACCAATACCTGTTGCTGGACTACCATTGTATTCTGCGCTTACGTGATAGTTTTCACCTCCCAGCTCAACCCGCGCCACATCTTTAAGGCGCACTTGAGAACCATCTTCATTGACTTTAAGTAACACATTTTCAAACTCTTCAGGAGTTTCAAAACGAGTTTTACCAATAATGGTGGCGGTTAACTGTTGATTGGGTGATGCGGGTAAACCTCCCAGCTGACCTGACGAGATTTGCACGTTTTGCTCGCGAATAGCGTTAGCAACATCCGTGGGGGTCATGGCAAAGTTGGTGAGCTTGGCTGGGTCTAACCAAATACGCATAGCATACGGAGCACCAAAAATTTGGAAGTCACCCACACCTTGTGTCCGTGAAATAGGATCCTGAATATTAGATACGGTGTAGTCAGCGATGTCATAACGCGTCATGTTAGGGTCTTCGGAAATAATGCCGACGACCATCAAGAAGTTACTGGCTGATTTGGTGACACGTATACCTTGCTGCTGTACTTCTTGGGGTAGCAGTGGAGTGGCCAATTGCAGTTTGTTTTGTACCTGCACCTGTGCGATATCTGGATCAACATCTTGTTCAAAAGTGATGCTGATGCTCATGCTGCCATCGGAGTTACTTTGCGAGGAAATATAACGTAAACCGTCAATACCGTTCATTTTTTGCTCGATCACTTGCACCACGGTGTCCTGCACAGTTTGTGCAGAAGCGCCTGGATAGCTGACCGAAATGCCCACTGAGGGGGGCGCAATACTGGGGTATTGATTCACCGGCAATTTAAGAATTGCAAGACCACCAATCAGCATAATTACTAGGGCTAAAACCCAAGCAAAAATGGGGCGATCGATAAAAAATTTCGACATTAAAAGATTCCCTTATTGAGCTTGGTTTGTAGCGTTTTCAGTAGCTTCAGAGCTCTGGGTTGGCGTCTTGATATTGCCAGCCGGGTAGGTTTCAACGCTGGCACCTGGACGGATAAATTGCAAACCTTCGGTGATGATTTGATCACCTTCTTGCAATCCTTCGGTCACTAACCAGCGATCGCCTGCGGTGCGTTCTGCTTTGATATTGCGTAGTGCAACGGTGTTGTCCTCAGTCACAACCATCGCAGTTGGCTCACCTTTGGCATTGCGCGTGATGCCTTGCTGGGGGGCTAAAATGGCTTTTTTCTGCACACCGCTGACTAGACTTGCATGGACAAACATACCTGGCAATAACACACCGTCGGGATTGGGGAATACCGCGCGCAAAGTCACTGAGCCGGTACCGGCGTCCACAGATACTTCGGAAAACTCTAACGTACCCGCGTGTGGGTAGGAGCTGTTGTCTTGCAGCTTGAGTGAGACTTGGGCTGCGTTGTCGCCCGCTTTTTCCAATTGTCCGCTTGCCAGTTCGCGGCGTAAACGTAGTAAATCATTGGCTGACTGAGTAACATCAACATAGATGGGATCCAGCTGCTGGATGATTGCCAGCTCCTGAGCTTGTCCGCTGCTGACTAACGCACCTTCGCTGGCACTGGAGCGGCCAATGCGTCCTGAAATCGGCGCTAGTACACGAGTGTAACGCTGCTCGATTTTGGCACGCTCTAAGGCCGCTTCAGCTTGTAGGCGATTGGCGTTGGCATCGTCGTATTGCTGACGACTGACGGCACGCTCAGCCACTAGTGTTTTGTAACGATCGGCTAAGGAGCGCGCTGCTAAAAAACTGGCGCGTGCGCTTTTAAGATTGGCTTCATATAAGTCAGGATCAATTTGATACAGTTGTTGGCCTGCTTTAACATCACTGCCTTCTTTAAAGAGGCGTTTTTGAATGATGCCATTGACCTGTGGTCGCACTTCAGCAATACGGTATGCCGCCGTTCGACCTGGTAATTCTGTGGTTAAGGTGTAGGTCTCTGATGACAAAGTGACAACACCTACCTTGGGAGCAGGTTGCTGTTTTGGCTTGGCAGGTTCATTACTTTGCTCGCACGCACTGAGTAGTAAGGCGCAAGCAAGAGACAAAATAACAGCGGTAGCGCGTGATGAAGGGCGGGTCATAAAATTATTCCTAAGTAGCATCTTTTAGCACTGCATAATTAAGCGCACGCAAATACGATTGCACAGGTGCGTAATTATGCACTGCTTTAGCAGCAAATGCAGTGCATTTTCATTCAACAGAGTAATATACATACATTAGTGTATGTTCGTAAGCTCTTATTTGATGATCGCTTCTGTATAGGTTTTGTATAGTGGCGTGCATGACTGCGGTTGTCCAGCAGTACAGGCATGTGTAATAAGCACAGGAGCAGCAGTGATGACACCAGCAATTAACTTATTGAAAAAACAGCGTATAGCGCATCAGGTCCACAGTTATGAGCACGATGCGCGAGCTCCATCTTATGGCCTTGAAGCAGCGCAGAAATTAGGTTTACTGCCAGAGCGTGTGTTTAAAACATTACTGGCCTGCACTGAAACAGGTGAATTGTTAGTGGCGGTATTACCGGTGCATCGGCAGCTGAACTTAAAAGCTTTAGCCGCTTGCGCTGGAGTCAAAAAAGCTGAAATGGCTGATCCGCAACAAGCGCAGCGCGCCACGGGTTATGTGGTTGGGGGGATCAGTGCTTTGGCACAGAAAAAAGCATTGCGCACTTTTTTAGATTGCAGCGCAGAGCAGTTTGCCACTGTGTATATCAGTGCCGGGCGTCGCGGTTTAGAAGTGGAGTTGGCGGCTGCCGATCTTTTAAGTTTAACGCGAGGTCAGTGTGCAGCTATTGCCGCTATTCTTGAGTGAAGCGCGATCGCACAGTAGCGCACAAGTCTGACAAGGCAAGAGGCAAGGCAGCAGTCGTTTTACTGTACAGCGCGACTGCTGTGGTATTTAGGAGTGCATTAAGTGTTCGCGCTATAACGGCGCACACCTGTCATAGGTAGGCTGCTGTGCGCGGCAACGGTGCCAGGTGTGGCAAAGGCCACCAAGTGATCTGCAGCAACCGCAATTCCCACATTTTCACCGAGGAAATGATCAATATGACTGGTAAAAATGGCTTCCAGTTGATTACCTGTGGGCAGCTCTAAGCGGTATAAAGTGGCTGCGCCTAAAAAGGTTTTGCCAATAATATGCGCGCGTAATGGGCTTTCAGGTGAATCAATAATGTCATCGGGGCGCAGTAAAACGTCAACGGTGCTGCCTGCCGGCCAGTTATAAGCACGGTTGCCGCGAATCACCCCCAGTTCAGTTTGCACGCTGTCATTGGTCAGCATTTGCCCACGAATAAAGTACCCTTGCCCCACAAAGCTGGCGACAAAGGGCGTGAGGGGTTCGTGGTACAAATTAAAAGGCGAGTCCCACTGCTCCAGTTTGCCTTTATTAAACACGCCGACGTTATCGCTCATCGCGAAAGCTTCTTCTTGGTCGTGAGTGACCAAAATAGCGCTGGTGCCGCGATGTTTTAAAATATCACGCACTTCACGGCTTAAGCTGCGACGCAGTTCACCGTCCAAGTTAGAGAAGGGCTCATCCATCAGCAAAAGCTGGGGTTCAGGTGCTAGAGCGCGCGCCAATGCCACGCGTTGCTGCTGGCCGCCGGATAATTCATGCGGGTAGCGGTCGCCCAATGCATCAAGCTTGACCAACTCTAATAGCTCTTGCGTGATGCGCTTGGCGTTAGGCTGTTTGCGAATGCCAAACGCAATATTGTTTTCTACGCTTAAGTGCGGAAACAGGGCGTAATCTTGAAACACCATGCCAATGCGTCGCTTTTCGGGCGCTAAGGTAAAGTTGGGTCGTGAGATTTCGCGCCCCGCTAAGCTGATCGAGCCGTGCATCACCGGCTCAAAGCCTGCAATAGCACGCAATGTTGTGGTTTTACCGCAACCTGAAGGGCCCAATAAGCAGCCGATATCGCCTGTATTAAGGTGCAGGTTCAGGTCTTGCACTATGATCTGTTTTTGATAGCCGCAACTTAAATCGGTGAGGCTCAGTAAAGGACCTTGATTATCCATGGTGATAGGGTACCGGAGAGATTAAAATTCCAATAAAGCCTTTTGCACCTGCAAGTACAACTGCTGCTTGCGGCAAGACCTGAGTTTGATGGCGATATAACTGCCTTACAATTGCGACTGAATCTTATAAGGTAATGGGTACCCTTTGCAAACGCAGTGATCTCTTCTTGGTCGATGTGTGGTGTTTGGCCTGACGAGCGCTTGTGTGGTGCTGGCGGGTGGGATGAAAACATGAGGCTTTATTTTAGTTGGTTTAAATCAGAGCGTTGTACTGGGTTTTAGGCTAGAATACGCCGCAGGTGCTCAATCATTGATGAGCGAAATATGTAACATATTTGTCGAGGTGGATTGTGGATATCATCGAAACTATTAAAGAGCAAATCGCAGGTAACCCCGTTTTGCTGTACATGAAAGGTTCTCCAAATGCGCCGCAGTGTGGTTTCTCACAGCGCGCAACTCAAGCGTTAATGGCTTGTGGTGAAAAGTTTGCTTATGTTGATATTCTTGCTAATCCAGACATTCGTGCAAACCTGCCAGCTTATGCAAACTGGCCAACCTTCCCACAGCTGTGGGTGGATGGTGAGTTAGTCGGTGGTTGCGATATCATCACTGAGATGCATGAAAGTGGTGAGTTAGAAACAATCGTTAAAGCGGCAACTGCTAAAGTTGATGCTTAAGTGCAGGTGAGTCGTGTGTTCGGCTCGTAAGCACAATCAAAAAAGCCCTTGTTCAGTGATGAGCAAGGGCTTTTTTTATGGCTTAAATATAGTGTTTAAGCCGATTGTTGCGCTGCTTGCGCACTGGCGAGTGCGCGGTTAATGCCGCTAAATAATGCATGGATACTGGCGGTGGTGATATTGCTATGCACACCGACACCAAACACAGGGCGTTGACCCGGTAGACGCAGCTCAATATAGGCAGCTGCTTGTGCATCAGAGCCACTGCCTATGGCGTGCTCGGTGTAATCCATAATCTCAACGGCCATGGGCAGGCTTGCCACCAGTGCTTTTAATGGACCTGAGCCGCTGCCTTCTAATGTCTGCAGTACACCATCCACTGCGACATCAGTACTTAATGTGCACGTGCCATCTTCTTCTTGTAAGCGATGTTTTTGCAGCGCGTAAGGCGTGTTGGCCTGCAGGTATTCTCGATCCAGTAAGCCGTAAATTTGCGTGGCCGTAACTTCTAAGCCGGAGCGGTCGGTTTCGGCTTTAATCACTTGGCTGAACTCGATTTGCATACGACGGGGTAATTGCATGCCGTATTCTTGCTCAAGTAAATAGCTGACCCCACCCTTGCCTGATTGGCTGTTGACGCGAATCACCGCCTCGTAATCACGACCAATATCGGCTGGATCAATGGGCAGGTAAGGGATCTCCCAGATGTCACCGGCTTGGCGTTGGGCAAAGCCTTTGCGAATCGCATCTTGGTGCGAGCCTGAGAATGCCGTGTGCACTAGATCACCTGCATAGGGGTGACGTGGGTGTACGGGAATTTGATTGCATTCTTCCACCACTTTGCGCACCGCATCAATATCGGAGAAGTCCAGTTGTGGGTGAATGCCGTGGGTGTACAGATTCAGCGCTAAGGTGACTAAATCCACATTACCGGTACGCTCACCATTGCCAAACAAGCAGCCTTCAACGCGATCCGCGCCGGCCAGTAAGCCTAATTCGCTCGCCGCCACACCAGTGCCACGGTCGTTGTGGGTGTGCAGGCTGATAATCACGCTGTCGCGGTGATTGATATGGCGGCCAAACCATTCGATTTGATCGGCATATACGTTGGGCATGGCCACTTCAACGGTGGCAGGCAGGTTTAAAATCACCTTGTTGTCGGGTGTGGGCTGCCAAACCTCCAGTACTGCATTACAGACTTCAACGGCGAACGGTGTTTCAGCGGCGCTAAAGGTTTCTGGTGAGTACTGGAATGTCCACTGGGTTTCAGGTTGCTGCGCTGCATATTTTTTAAAGAGTTCTGCTGCATGCACGGCAATGGCTTTTACACCGTCTTTATCTTGATTAAAGACAATGCGGCGAAAGGCCGGTGAAACCGCGTTGTACATATGCACAATGGCTTTAGGTGCGCCTTTAAGTGATTCAAAGGTGCGCGCGATCAAGTCTTCGCGGGCCTGAGTCAGCACCTGAATGGTGGTGTCTTCGGGGATATGTCCGTCTTCAATCAGCAGGCGGACAAAATCAAAGTCCGTTTGTGACGCTGAAGGGAAAGCGACTTCAATTTCTTTAACGCCCACATCCACCAGTGTCTTAAAGAAGCGCAATTTCTTCTCTGGGCTCATCGGCTCAATAAGAGACTGGTTGCCGTCGCGCAAATCCGAGCTGCACCACAGAGGTGCTTGGGTCAGTGTTTTACTGGGCCAGGTGCGATCGGGTAAATCCAATACAGGGTAGGCGCGGTATTTGCTCGCAGGGTTGCTCAACATAGGCATAACGTGATCCTTTAGCGTCAATTACTCAATTCAACATGGACGCAGCGCAGACTGATAACACAGTGGTTTGACTGTACGGCATGTGGTTGATGATAAAGGTATAGGTCGAGGTTTTTTATTGCAAGTAATGTTTTAAAAATGGTTTTTATTGTGTTTTATTTTAATTTTATAGGTTTTTTATGCTTATTTAGACTGTTTAATGGTTTTTTATTGTTTTAGTTTTTTGGCTGCGACAGTCTGACACATTACCACTGTGGGAATGTATGCCACTATTTGCACCCTCAATAGTACAAATTGGATGTGTATGAGCATGGGGGTAATCGGGTGACGCAGCAGCGCCGCAGTGATGTCATCGCAATATGGCTGGGTTTGTTTGCCATGTTGATGATTCATGTGGGTCCTTTACTGTCCGCTGTGCAAGTTATGTCGACGCAGCAGGCAGAGCATTCTGCTGTACATCACCTTGAGCACGATGCGCATTCACACGCACCCCAGCAAGAGCCTGTTGATTACCATGCATTAATGGGCCATCACTCAGCGCCTGTAGGTGCGCCAGAGTGGGTGGCGGCGTTGGCTTTGTGTGGTTATTGTGATTTATTAACCCTCAGTCCGCCGTTGATTCTCGCGGTGTGGCTGGCACTCCCTGTGCTGCCTGCTGTGCAGTGGCTTGCAACAATGCCGCGCTGGGTGCGATTGTTAGCTGTCAGTTACAGTTTCAGGCATTCGCGTGCACCGCCGGTATTCGTATTCGCTTAAATCTCACAGGCAGCAATGCCTCTATTGAATCGAATAATGGATACCCTGATGAAGAATCTGCTATCTCAAGGTGCGCGCACGCACCTCAAACCTACTTTTATACTGCATCCTCTCACTCTGCGCGTTGCTGCAGCGTTGGGTTTATGTATGGCCGTACCCTTGCAAGTGAATGCGGCGGATAAGCCGACTGTGATGCAGTTGGAACCCATGGTAATTACCGGCGTAGCGCAGCAATCACCGATTAAAGTCGTCACTGATCCGCGTATTCCACGCCAACCGGTGCCGGCCAGCGATGCGGCCGATTATCTGAAAACGATTCCAGGTTTCTCTGCCGTGCGCAGTGGTGGCGTTAACAGTGATCCGGTGTTTCGCGGGATGTTTGGTTCGCGCATTAAGCTGCTCACCAATGGCGGTGAAATGCTCGGTGCCTGTCCAAGTCGGATGGATTCGCCCAGTTCCTATATCAGCCCGGAAACCTACGATAAGTTGACGGTTATTAAAGGTCCGCAAAGTGTTTTGTGGGGGCCGGGCGCATCGGCGGCGACAGTTTTATTTGAGCGTGAGCCAGAAAACTTTGAAGAGCCTGATTACCGTTTGAACAGTAGTGTGCTAGTGGGCTCCAATCGCCGTTTTGATCGTAGTATTGATGGTGCAGTGGGCAGTCGTGAAGGTTATGCGCGGGTGATCGCCAATGCCTCTAAGGCACATGACTACAATGATGGTGATGGCGATCGCGTGCCGTCACGTTGGAATAAGTGGAATACCGATCTTATTTTAGGCTGGACGCCAACTGACGATACTTTATTGGAATTAACGGCTGGCACCGGTGATGGTGAATCGCGCTACGCTGGTCGCGGCATGGATGGCACCCAGTTTGAGCGGGAAAGTTTAGGCTTGCGCTTTAAGCAAACCAACTTGTCCGATACTTGGAAAGCCTTAGAGGCGCAGGTGTATTACAACTACGCTGATCATGTGATGGATAACTACAAGCTGCGCACGCCCAATCCCAATGATGTGATGATGCCCATGCGCTCGCCTATGGCCAGTGCGGTTGATCGCCGTACCTTAGGTACTCGAATCAGCGGTACTTGGCAGTGGGATGCAGTTGAAGTGATCGCGGGGGTTGATGCGCAGAAAAATGAACACCGTGCGCGCAAAGGGCCGGGTGACAGCTACAAGGATATGGCTTGGGCTAAAGATGCTGAGTTTAAACAGTATGGTCTGTTCAGTGAGCTTAGTTGGAATGTGGCTGATGGTGAACGCCTGATCACTGGCGTGCGTGTTGACCGCGCTTCGGCCACCGATACCCGTGCCCAGCTCTGCAATATGATGGGTATGGCTTGTCGAGCTAACCCAACCGCTGATAAAGAGCG
>JAAZJF010000311.1 GCA_012800475.1 Gammaproteobacteria bacterium | reverse complement strand
TCAGCGTGATGATCAAGAAGTCTTATTAGTACAGATCGGCCAGCTCGGACATCGCGTGGCACTCCCTTACGCACGTATTCGTCCTGTTCTCTCAGCTCTGAGCGAACTGTACATTCGTGAAGCATTAACCGATCACACCCACTTACGACTCCCACGCCAAGAAGCCGCGCGCCTTGTGCAGATGCAAGCAGCACAAATGCAATGGCATGGTGGCGAAAACATTCAAGCCTTAGCCAAAAGCCTAGCGCAACCTCTACTGCAATTGTGCCCCGCACCCCAAGGTCTGCAAGCCACCTTGCGTGACTATCAACGCGAAGGCCTCACTTGGCTACAAAACTTATTGCACTTGGGTATGAGTGGCATCTTGGCCGACGATATGGGCTTGGGAAAAACCCTGCAAACACTGGCCCATATCCTCACGGAAAAAAACGCACAACGCCTCACTCAGCCCGTGCTAATTGTGCTGCCCACCAGTCTTATTGCGAACTGGCAAGATGAAGCGGCACGTTTTACCCCACAACTGCAGCTGCTGTGTTTGCACGGCTCACAACGTCATAACTTATTTTCACAGATTGCCAGCGCAGATATCGTCATCACCACCTATGCTTTGCTCTCGCGTGATAGCCAGTACTTGCTCGCTCAGGACTGGTCCATGGTGATCTTAGATGAAGCGCAAAATATCAAAAACCCACGCAGTAAAGCGGCACTGTGCGCCAGCCAGCTGCGTGCTCAACAACGCCTCTGTCTGACGGGTACACCGGTTGAAAACAACCTCGGCGAACTCTGGTCATTGTTTAACTTTTTAATGCCCGGCTGGCTGGGTGACCAACAAAATTTTACTCGCCATTACCGCACCCCCATTGAAAAACATGCCGATGAACAACGCTTAGCCCACCTCAACGGTCGTCTAAAGCCTTTTATTTTAAGGCGCAGTAAACAAGAAGTTGCCAGCGAGCTACCCAGTAAAACAGAAATCACGCACTACGTTGAGCTGACCAGCGCGCAACGTGATCGCTATGAAACCCTGCGCTTGGCCATGGATAAAAAGGTGCGTGCAGAAATTCAGCGCGTCGGTCTGGCACGCAGTCATATTGCTGTGCTCGAAGCACTGTTGCGCTTGCGCCAAGTCTGTGGAGATTTGCGCTTGCTTAGTGCTGCTGATGCAGAACGCTACAGCAGTCAAGACTCGGCCAAGCTGCAGCAACTGCTACAGATGCTGCACACCTTTATTGCTGAAGGCCGCCGTGTTTTAATTTTTTCACAATTCACCAGTATGCTGGCTTTGATTGCCGATGAGCTGCAGGCGGCAGACATCCCTTTTGTGCAATTAACCGGACAAACCACAGATCGCCGCACGCCCGTTGAGCGTTTTCAAGCGCAGGCGGTTCCTGTCTTTTTAATCAGCTTAAAAGCAGGTGGTGTTGGATTAAATCTCACCGCTGCAGATACGGTGATTCATTTTGACCCTTGGTGGAATCCGGCCACTGAAGCGCAAGCCAGCGACCGCGCGTACCGTATTGGACAAACCAAACCTGTCACCATTTATAAGCTGATTGCGCGCGGCAGTGTAGAAGAAAAAATCCAGCACTTACAGCAACACAAAGCAGCGCTCGCTGAAAGCATTCTGACTGAGGGTTCAAGCACCCGTGCCGCTTTAGATCATGAGAGCATTGAAGCCTTGCTTGCGCCATTAGAGGGTTAAATACACCGTCAATATATTCAAGGCTATCCCCGCTTTGCTATGCTCACCGCTTGCCTTCAGGAATCATCACTGTGAAACCCAATAAAGCCGATCAATTGCGCCAACGTCTACACAACTCAGCAGAATCTATGGGTAATTTACTCGTGGAGGTTTTTCACTATCTGGCGCTGTTTGCCATCGGTGGTATGACCGCATGGGCAGGCACTTTGGAAGCCTTAGAGATGATCAGTAAAGGCTCAGCATCCATTGATGATATTTTGCTGCTGTTTATCTATTTAGAATTGGGCGCGATGGTCGGTATTTATTTTAAAACCAACCATATGCCGGTACGCTTTTTAATCTATGTTGCCATCACTGCGCTAACCCGCCTGATGATTGCCGACATTTCGCACCACAATGATCCCAATATGGGCGTGGTGTATATCTCGGGCGCCATTTTACTGCTTGCCATTGCTGTACTGATCGTACGCTATGCTTCCGCACGCTTCCCTGCAGTGCAGCATGCCAGCAAAAGCCACCGCGTTAGCGATGAAAGCCATGAAGGTACTGAACCTGAGGCCTAAGTCACATCACTGCTAACCAAAACTATAAGTCGGGCGTCTCTATCAGGATCTAGGCGCTTTACTTGCTGGGCACAGGCATCGGAAAGGACATCACATTACCGGCTGTGGCTTCAGTGATGGTTGCTACGCCTAAGCGCTCAACCTCATCAATACGCACAATCGCCTGCATCGGGATATAACTGCGAATAACGCCTTCAAACTGTGCCTTGAGCTTCTCTTCGCTCGGATCAACCACCACCTGCGTGCGCTCACCAAACACAAACTCTTCTATTTCTAAAAAGCCCCACAGATCACTTTGATAGATGGCTTTTGCATACATTTCAAAGACTTGGCCTTGATTCACAAAGATCACTTTAAAAATCGGGTTTTCGCTTTTACTCATAACCGCATAAAACTCATAATCGAACGGATGCGCAGCTTAACATACTCACTTAACCGTGGCGTCTTATCACGCAGAGGCTGTGGCTGATCGACCTTATATTTTTAGCACATCACGCCAAATAAGAAATACTTTCATTTAAGGCTTGACTTGCGAATGAGAATTGTTAGTATTAACTCAACTGATCGCAAGGTCAGTGATAACTCAAAAACCAACAGGTCGGTTTTTTAAGTTATCTCCTCATCAGGCTAAACACGGTTTTAGACCCGCACATGTGCGGGTCTTTTTTTGCCTATAAAACCTAGCAATGCACACTCACAAAAAAGCCAAGCACT
>JAAZJF010000310.1 GCA_012800475.1 Gammaproteobacteria bacterium | reverse complement strand
GCGAAAAACGACATCGCCACACCGCGGCCTGACAACTGCATACGGGTGCCTCTCATCATATTGAGTGATACAACTGACAGCACAGGCGTTGCTCACACTATTGAGCTGATAGCGCACAGATGCTGTATTGAAAGCCGCACAGGCTGTGCGGTAGTACATTGCAGACGTATCAGACGATACGCCCACTGGATTGACTGTTAATCTTTGCGATTAAAGTTTTTTACGTGCTGTTGAACAGCAGCCTTAGCCAGCATATAGGCAGAAACAGGCGCACTCAACATTAAAAATAGCGTAATCAGTAATTCATGCACATGCAAGGCTTCGTCTTGATGACTGAAATACAGCATCGATGCAATGAGCACACAACCCACCCCCAGCGTTGTTGCTTTAGCAGGGCCGTGCAGGCGCGTATAAAAATCCGGAAAGCGGTATAAACCAATCGATCCGGCTAATGCAAAAGCCCCGCCCACCAACAAAAAAAACGCCACACTGTACTCAATCCAAACTGACATGCATTCACCTTCACTTATTCAATAATATCGCCGCGCAATAAGTACTTGCACAGCACCACAGTACTGAAAAAGCCAAATAAAGCGATCAACAATGCAGCCTCAAAAAACAAACGACTGCTCAATAAAATCCCAAAAATCACTAACAACCCCAGACCATTTAAATACAAAGTATCCAAGGCCAAAATACGATCGACAGCATCAGGTCCGCGCAACAAGCGAATAAAGTTGAGCACTAAACTCAAACCAAATAACACCATACTCAAATACATTACTGCGGTGAGCATGCAAACACCTCCCTGAGCGGTAATTCATAACGCTGTTTAATTTCGGCAATCAACGCCTGCTCATCATCGCAATGTAAAGCATGCACTGTCAGTAAAGAGGCTTGACGATTGACACTCGCAGCCACTGTACCCGGCGCTAACGAAATAGCACTGGCTAATAAATAAATCGCCACGTCATTATCCAACTCATACGGGACTTGCACCCAAGTCGGCTGTAGATTTTCGACACGCCCCAGCGCTAAACGAGCCACTTGAAAGTTCGCCACAATAATATCTACAAACATATGCCCGCTAAAAATAAACACATGCTTCCAGCTGCGTATATGCGGTAAACGTGGCCACCAACTCACGGTAAAACGTGGTATCAACACCGCAAAAAAAGCACCCAATATCCAGTGTCCAACCGAAGTAAAATCATCCACGAGCAACAACCACACCAGCAGCAAACCCAGACTGCCCAGCGGGTGCGCTAACCATTTTGAACGACTCATGGCGCCACCTCCAATTGCATCACCTGCAGGTAACTGCGTACATCTAAAATTTGCTCAGCTGCAGCCTCGGTAAAACTGATCACCGGCTGTGCAAACACCACCAAGACCACACTGCTCAGTAACAATAACGCAGCAATGACCAGCGCTGCTGTATCTAAAGGTGCAGCCTCAGTCGCAACATTGTGATGCCGCCAAAAAACCAAACTGCCTGCGCGGCTCAGGCCAATCACACCCACCAGACCTGAAACCAGCACCACCGGCCACAATTGCCAAGCCGTGCTATCGGAGACCGCCTGCAGCAGCAACACCTTACCGAAAAACCCAGAGAAAGGCGGTAAACCTGCCACTGAAATGGCCGCTAGAAAAAAACATGCGCCCAGTAGATGAGGATTACGCAAGCGCGGGCCAACTTTAAGCCCACCCCCTAAGTCGCCGCGCTGCTTGGCAATAATATCAGCCAGTAAAAACAAACCGGCAATCACCCAGGTACTGTGAATTAAATAATACAAGCTGGCGGAAATAGCCTCAGCCGTCCCGACTGCAATTCCAGCTAATAAAGTCCCCACTGAGACCAGCACTAAATAAGCCAGCAAACTGCCTAAACTGTTGGCCGCAAATGCCCCTAACGCAGCAATAATCATGGTCAATAAAGCCAGCACCCACAGCACATGACTACCCAAACCACTCGCGCCACCGGCATCGTCGCCAAAGACTAAGGTGCCAAAACGCAAAATGGCATACAGCCCCACCTTGGTCATTACCGCAAACAATGCAGCCACCGGTGCCGTCGCACTGGCGTAGGCGCGCGGCAGCCAAAAATGCAGCGGTAAAAAAGCCGCCTTCAGGCCAAACACCAGCATCAACAGCGCACCTGCCGCTTCCAATAGAAACAGCTGATCGCCTTGGGCTTGTGCAACAAAGCGCGCCAAATCGACCATATTCAGCGTACCTGCCACACCATAAAACACACCCGCAGCCACTAAGAACAATCCAGAACCAATCAAGTTCAGAATCACATAATGCAGAGCTGCACGAATCCGTGCCGTGCCCAAACCATGCAGCAGCAAGGCGTAGGATGCGATCAGCAAAATCTCAAAGAAAACAAATAAGTTAAATAAATCGCCGGTTAAAAAAGCGCCATTAATACCTGCAATTTGAAACTGCAACAGCGCATGAAAGTAGCCACCGCGCTGATCATCGCCGCGTACCGCATACAGAGTCACGCACACTGACAACACCGCTGTGACCAGCAACATCAAGGCGCTGAGACGATCGAGCAGCAAGACAATACCAAAAGGCGCAGACCAGTTACCCAAGCTATACACTTGAATTTGCGCTTGATTGGCTTGCACCACCAGATATGCAGCACACACCAACAATCCAACAACGCTTAACAGGCTGTACATCCGTGCTGCACGGATGGCCTCACGCGGCACCAGCATGAGTAGCGCACCGCACAAGAGTGGCAGTAAAACCGGGATCAACAAAAGATGATTCATCGCGCAGCTCCCTTACTTGGGTGCTTGCTTGTGGCCTTGCGTCCTTTATTGTTATGCGACTGCGCTTTGGATTGTGCTTTAGGCTTTTCAACACCGTCCACATGATCACTGCCCAGCTCAGTATGGGCACGCAGTGATAAAATCAATACAAAAGCTGTCATGGCAAAACCAATCACAATCGCTGTCAGCACCAG
>JAAZJF010000367.1 GCA_012800475.1 Gammaproteobacteria bacterium | reverse complement strand
TGATTTAGCTGCATGTTTAATGCACTTTAAACCCGATGTGGTGGTGATGCCGCATCCAGAAATCGATCCGCACGCCGATCATATCGCCACCACCCAAGCGTTTTTTCAGGCGTTAGAGCAGAGTGATTGGCGACCGCAGCGTTTATTTCTGTACGCCAATCATCTGCACGATAACGACCGCTGGCCCATGGGTCATGCCAATACCGGCGTGGCCTTGCCACCCGCGATGGTTGAACTACCGGCAGATGATTTGTTCAGTTATGTATTGAGCGATTCACAGCAGCTGGATAAAGCCATGGCGCTGTTAATGCAGCATGATTTACAACCACCACAGCCGTTTAAAAAGCGCTTACGTCGAATGATTCAGCAAGTCTTAACTGGACGCCGTTGGCCCAAAACCGGTGAGAATGAGTTTTTACGCAAAGCCGTGCGCAAGCATGAAGTGTTTTGGGTGCGTGAGTGTGCGGTTGTGGACAAAACTGAGCGCTGATTCATAAGTGTTTGTGACTGTGACTGTGACTGTGACTGTGAGTCGCTTGTCGACCTTGCTTGGCGTCATGATGAATATGTTTTTACCTGTTTTATTTGAACTGCTGAGCGGGTTTGCAGGTCAACAACACGGGTTAAATACAAAGATTTAGTCAGTCTGATTTAAATAAAATAATCGTTATAAATAATGCGGTGCCAGCAAATAGCCATCTCACGCCTAGTAAAGTCAGCCTATGCGGTTTACTATGGCTCGTTTTTTCATGTATTTATCATGTGTGAACTATCAACAAGGACGAGCAAAGCAGCGTCCTTAAAGGTTATATAGCATTTAAGGAGCGGTCGTGAATCCAAGCAGTATGCCAAATCAGCCATCTAGCCAGCCTGGATATTCAGGAGAAATTGATCTGTTTGATCTGTTTCAGTCGCTATGGAAAGAAAAAATATTAATTGTGCTCGTGACTGCAGTCTTTACTGCCTTGGCCGTCATTTATGCCCTCACTGCGACGCCGATTTACCAAGCTCATTCCAGTTTAATGCCCCCTTCGGCTGCAGCGATTCAAGGCTATAACCAGGGGCGTGTAAAAGAGCTCAGTGAGAAACTTCTAACTGTTGAAGATATTTACAAGACGTTTAAGAAAAACCTCACATCGTCCAGATTGCGTACTGCTTTTTTTGAAGGTGTCTATCTGCCTTCATTAAGTGCTGAGAAGCAGAAAATAAACCGCGATGCTCTACTTAAGCGTTTCAATACAATATTGAGCGTGAAAAAAGGTGCTGCTAATGCAGATCCGGAACCCTACACAGTGACTGTTGAGTTAGATGATCCTGTGGTCGCAGCCGAATGGGTGCAAGACTATATTGAGCGCGCCATTGCAGCAACCAAGCTGGAGTTACGCAATACGATTGAAGCAGAGCAAAAAGTGCGGGTGAACGCACTCAACATACAAAAGAAAGCGTTATTGGACACTGCAAAACAAGAGCGTGAAGACCAAGTTAAGTTACTTAAAGAAGCTTTATATATTGCTGAGTCGATTGATCTGGAAGGCGCAAGCCCGCTCTCGGATAAAGCCTCATTAGGTGGCAACCGCTATATTGATAATGATCTGATTTACACGCGCGGAGCTAAGACGCTGCGCGCTCAGCTTGCTGTGTTAGAAAAACGCAGCAGCGATGAAGCCTTTATTAATGGTTTTCGTGAACTCAATACGCAGTTAGAAATTTTGCAAGCTTACGCTTTAGATGACTCTAGCGTTGCAGTGGTGGATATAGATGAAGCTGCTGAAGTGCCATCTACGCCTATTAAACCCAATAAAAAAATTATCATGGCTGTTGGAGTCGTATTTGGCGGCATGCTGGGAGTGTTTGCTGCACTGATTCGTAGCATGATCCGCAGACGTAAAAGCGTTAGCGCACAGTAATACAGCATGAAAGCTGTCTTTATTTGTGTAGCGTATTATTGAAAGGCTAGCAGCCACCTGAATCAGCATGAACTATAGCCTCAGGTGGCTCGTTTTAAGCAGTAGC
>JAAZJF010000309.1 GCA_012800475.1 Gammaproteobacteria bacterium | reverse complement strand
CTCTATATCAGCTGGATTGGCCGCAGCGTGCGCGATAATACTGAGCGCCCACCCTCGGTGTTAGTCGCTCAGTTGCGTGACCATCTGCACAATGGCTGGCATCTGGCCGATGAGCAGCCTTTATTAGACGCTTTAACCACAGTGCATCCACTGCAGCCTTTTAGTCAGCATTATTTTTCTGAAAACAGCGCTCACAGTGACCTCTTTACCTATGCGCATGAATGGTCTGTTTTGCATCAAGCTCCGGCAAAAGAGCAGGCTGCACGATTAAATCAATACGTTCCTGAACACGCGATGACGCCTGAGTTGTTACAGCGTTTTTTACGTGACCCAGTGAAATTCTTTTTTAATGAGCGTCTTAAAGTGCATTTAGACGCCATTGAGTTGGCGGTGTTTGAAGATGAGCCTTTCGCCTTAGATGGACTGCAGCGTTACAGCTTGCAGTCTGAGTTATTAAGTGCAGGCCAACATGCAGCGCTTGATGCAGATTTAGTCGAGATTCTTGAGCTACACAGTGAAAAACTGCAACGCAGCGGTGCTTTACCTATGTGCGCTTTTGGTGAGCAATTGCGCGGTGAATTGATTGAGCCTTTGTTAGAGCAGCTTGAGCATTACCGAGAGCTGTGTGCTGTGTGGCCCAACGAGGAAGACGCTGCACGCATGATTGATATGCAGCACAGCAACATACATCTTGAAGGCTGGCTGGCAGGTTTGCGCACTGCATCGTCTGGCGTGGCAACTGCAACTCTGTATGCACGCATTGAACTGACACCTGGAAAAATTAACACAGGCAAAGAGCGCAGTTGGCGTCGGTTATTACGACCTTGGGTGCAGCATGTACTGATCAACGCTTCCGGTGCGCCCACACAAACCTTTATTATTGCGCAAGAAAGCAGTATTGCCTTTGCCAGCTTAGAGGCTGAAGCGGCACAGCACATTGCACAAACGTGGCTTGAATGCTTGCACAGCGGCTTGAATAGCCCAATCCCTGTGGCATTAAAAACGGCAATGGATTTCTTGAAAAACCAGACCGATAGTAAAGCCCAGTCCACCTATGAAGGTGGCTATCAAACCACAGGTGAAGTGCAGCAAAGTGCAGCGCTGGCCCGTCAGTACCCCACGTACGCAGATTTAACCGCTGATGAAACCTTTGCACAGTGGGCAGAGCTGCTTTATGGCTCATTATTTAACGCCGATATCATTAAGCTTGAGCGTCAGGGAGATGCGTCATGAGTTCGTTACACACCCCGCAGCGCCCCTTAGCCTTAGAGTTTCCATTGCATGGCAGCCGTTTAATTGAAGCCAGTGCGGGCACGGGCAAAACCTACACCATTGCTGCGCTTTATGTACGCTTAATCTTGCAGCATGGTTTAGCACAAGGCACCGCCTTTAACCGCCATGTATTACCACCTGAAATTTTGGTGGTGACCTTTACCGATGCCGCCACACAGGAATTGCGCGACCGCATTCGTGCCAAGCTGGTTGAGGCGGCGCAGGTGTTTCGTGATGAACAAACGCAATCCGATGCTTTACTGCTCATTCTGCGCGCAGACTATCCGCCAGAGCAGTGGGCCGCATGTGCTCAACTGTTAGACCAAGCTGCGCAGTGGATGGATGAAGCGGCGGTATCAACGATTCACTCGTGGTGCCAGCGGATGTTGCGCGAGCATGCTTTTGATAGCGGTAGCCTATTTACGCAAACCTTAGAAACCGATCACAGCGATTTATTAGCACTGGTGGTGAAGGATTATTGGCGCCAGCAATGTTATCCGTTGAGCAACAGCCATGTCTTATGGGCCATAGAATATTGGCAACAACCTGCAGCCTTGCAGCGTAAAATCTACCCTTTGTTGCATGCGCAAACATCGATACCTCAGCAGGTCACGCAAGCGCAGTCATTGGCTGAGCTCTTGGAAGTAGGGATCAGCGAGCAGCAGCAGACTTTAGTGCAGCTAAAAGCGAATTGGGTAGAGTGGGTGCAAGAGCTTCGCGATATTTTGGATCAAGCTGTCGCAGCTAAAGCAGTGAATGGTCGTGTGATTCAAGCGCGTTACTATATGCCGTGGTTGGAGAAGCTCAAAGAGTGGGCCGACAACCCTGAGCAAATCCAACTGGATCTTAAAACTGGCTTTACCCGTTTAACGCCGGATGGTTTGCATGAAGCGTGGAAAGACAGCAGCGCAGCCCCTCAGCACCCGGCGCTGGAGGCGATGCGTTCATTGCCCTTTGCTTTAGATAACCTGACTCGCGAGTTAGATGAGCAAGCGTTATGGCATGCCGCGCATTGGATTAAGCAACGCTTTCATTTAGAGAAACAACAGCGGGCGCAAATGGGTTTTGACGATATGCTCACGCGTCTTGATGATGCTTTGCAAGGCCCAAGTGGCGAGCGTTTGGCTGAAGTGATTCGCCATCAGTTTCCCATTGCTTTGATTGATGAGTTTCAAGATACCGACCCTTTGCAATATCGTATTTTTGATACCGTTTATCGTATTGCTGAGAACAACAGCGACACCGGATTGTTTTTAATTGGCGATCCCAAGCAAGCTATTTATAGCTTTCGTGGTGCGGATATTCATACCTATTTGGATGCTCGCCGTGCCACGCAAGACCGTCACTATAATTTGGATACAAACTTTCGCTCAACGCAAAGCATGGTCAGTGCCGTCAATCAATTATTTGATTTGGCAGAGCAGCGAACAGATAGCCAAGGTGCGTTCTTATTTAAAACTGTCGCCAGCAATGACTTACCTTTTTTGCCGGTACAGGCCAAAGGGCGCGCCGAGCAGTGGTGGGTTGATGGCGTTACGCAGCCGGCATTAACACTGTGGCGCTTAGAAGCTGATCAGCCAGTTTCGCGCAGTGAGTACCTTGAAAGCATGGCGGCAAGCAGTGCGACAGAGATTGCGCGCTTACTCAATTTGTCAGCACAAGGCCAAGCGGGTTTTAAAGACGCTGAGGGCACTGTACAAGCCTTGCAACCTAATGATATTGCTGTCTTAGTGCGAGATATGCGTGAGGCGCAAGCGATTCGTAAGCACTTGGCATTGCGTAATGTGCGCAGCGTGTATCTGTCAGATAAAGATTCGGTTTTTGACAGTCAAGAAGCCCGTGACGTGTTGACTTGGCTCAATGCCTGCTTACACCCAGACCAAGAGCGTGCGTTAAAAACAGCGTTAGCCTGCAGCACCTTTGCTTTACCTCTGAGTGAATTAGAGCGCATTAATCAGGATGAATTACTGTGGGAAAAGCGTGTTTTACAGTTTAAAGATTATCTTGAGCGCTGGCATACACAAGGTGTACTGCCGATGCTACGTAAAATTATGCATGATTTTGAGTTGCCGCAACGTTTGGTACAGCGCTCAGACGGTGAGCGTGCATTAACCAACGTACTGCATTTGTCCGAACTGCTGCAGCATGCGGCGCGCGAGCTGGATGGTGAGTTTGCGGTACTGCGCTACCTACAAAACGCCTGTCTAGGCCAAGCCGATACGGCACAAGAGCAAGTGTTGCGCTTGGAAAGCGATGAGTCATTGGTGCGGGTCATTACCATTCATAAATCCAAAGGTTTGGAATACCCCTTGGTGTTCTTACCTTTTATTTGTGGTTTTCGAGCGCAAGAGGGAAAACAACCCTTTAGTGTGCAAGTCGACGGCAAGCGCACTTTAATGTTGCATGCGGATAAGGACAGTTTGGCGCAAGCAGAGCATGAGCGTTTGGCTGAGGATTTACGTTTACTCTATGTGGCTTTAACCCGTGCACGTCATGCCTGCTGGTTGGGCCTAGCAGATTTGAAAAAAGGGCAGGGCAAATCGTCAGTCTTACATCACAGCGCTATTGGGTATGTGTTAAATAACGGTCAAGCACTTGCCAGTAGCGTTGAACTTGAAACTTGGCTGCAACCTTTTGCGCAGCAGGCATCAGGTTCAGTCAGTGCGGTTGCTGTGCTGCCCGCAAGCACAGAGGCGACGGTTGATAATCCATATGCTGATTTTGCACCGATATGGCGGACTGCTCAGCGGCGCACGCGCGAACACTGGTGGATTGCCTCCTACAGTGCGTTGCGTTTTATGGCTCAGCCACCCGATAGTGACGAGCGCTCAGATGAGCGTGTTGAGGATTTAGCACCGCAATCAGCTATTGCACAAAATATGAGCGATGACGAGCAGTACGATGAAAGTCATGCAGATGCAGTGATGCCGTCTCTTGAGCTTTCTACCGAGCCCACAGGGATTCACAGTTTTCCGCGGGGCGCACGGCCGGGTACATTTTTACATGGTTTGCTGGAGTGGGCGGCTGAAGAAGGTTTTTCTAGCGTACTCAATGCCCCTGAG
>JAAZJF010000308.1 GCA_012800475.1 Gammaproteobacteria bacterium | reverse complement strand
GGAATGTCGCCTACAATCGCATCGCGGGATCTAGTCAGGCGGTTAAACAACGTCGATTTGCCGACATTCGGTCGGCCCACCAGAGCAATTACGGGAACCATTGGCTCCTCCAGCGATAATTCAAAAATACAAAAGCCGCTGTCGACCTAACGACAACGGCTAAACTCTTTGTTAGATAAAAACGATCTAACAGTTTACTTAATGGTTAAGGCGCTCAGTTTACCGCCATTACCATAAACATACATCCAGCCGCCCACTACCAAAGGCTGCACACGCAAGCCTTTGCTGTCCAGTCGAGTGCGCGCTACAAAGCGGCCATCCACTTGACTCAACACATGCAAGTAGCCTTCAAGATCACCAACGGCAATATAACTTGAAAACACCGCAGGTGCTGATAATTGGCGACGTAATAATGACTTGTTGCTCCACATTGCTGTGGATGAACGCTCATCAATACTTTCAATCACACCGTCAGCTAAGCTGACATAAGCATTACCAAAACCTTCAACAGCACCCACATAACTGGACGCATCGCGCTGCCAAAATACTTGGCCGCTTTGTGCATCGAGTCCTGCTACGCGACCCTGATAACTGGTGACGTACAGTGTATTCCCTGAGAGTAATAAACCGCCATCAATATCAACCATTCGCTCCAGTTCAGTACGACCACTGGCAACCGCTACACGCTGCTCCCAGATAGGCAAGCCACGCTGGGTGTCCACGGCAATCACTTTACCGGTTGATAACCCTGCATAGACGACATACTCAGTCACTAAGGGTGCGCTTGTACCACGCAAAGTTAAGACTGCTGGCGTATTTTCATAGCTCCAGCGTTGAGCACCGGATGACGCTTCCAAAGCAATCAAACGGTCATCTTGGGTTTGCACAACCACAACATCACCATTGGTCCCAGGAGCCGCCAACACTTCACTGTTGACTGTACTGCGCCATAGATCAGCACCGGTCTCAGCATCTAAAGCAATCACATCACCACTGAGAGTCCCCAGCAGCACTGCGCCTGAACCCACGCCCACGCCACCGGATACATCCAGCTTAAGTTTGCGAGTCCACAAAGTTTTGCCAGTGAAGCGATCAAGGGCAGAAACACGGCCATTGATGTCACTCACAAACAAACGATCACCATCCACCGCGGGCGTCAAGGTATTCCACAGCTTGCCTTGACCCTTGCCAATCGAGGTACTCCATTCTTTCTTTAACTGAACTTCAGCGTTAATTTTCTCTAACGCTTGTGGCTTTAATTCTTTTTTACTGGCGCTGCTACAGCCGACCACAACCAGTGCTAAGGCCAACACAGCCATATACTTGTATCGTTTCAAGTTAGGCATCCTTTTCACTTAGGTTATCGAGTTTCATTAATAAGTTACCTGCCGCTGCTTCAGAGGATAACGCCTGTTGAGCTTGCTGATAGGCTGCTTTAGCTTCAGCTGGGCGCTCTAAAACAACCAATGCATCACCGCGCAACTCTTCACGTGTGGCAATAAATGCAGGATCAACTTTCGCATCCAACAAAGCCAAGGCTTGCTCAGCTTTCTCTTGTGCTAACAACACTCGCGCTAAACGCTGGCGTGCCAACTCTGCCAATGTCGCATTCGCAGGATTGGCCAATACAGCGTTGAGTTCCAGTTGCGCATCATCAAGCTGCTGACTATCAACGGCGACTTTTGCCGCTAACAAAGCAGCATATTGAGTGTAAGCACTGCTATCGTTGATTTTTTTCATCTCAGCCAGAAGCTTGGCGACTTGCTGTGCATCAACCTGCTCATTAGGCACAAGTGTGACATCCAGCAACTGCTGATATAACACTGACGATGCCTGAGCTTGAGTGACTTGATGCTTCTGCCAACCTTTCCAACCAAAAACAATCACTAGCGCTAATGCACCACCGGCTAACAGTGGCTTACCATTGCGTTGCCACCATTCTTTAATCTGCGCAATCTGTTCTTCTTCAGTGTAATCACTCACGCTGAGACTCCTATTTAGTCAATGATGCGTCGTGTTGCAGGCTGCTTTGTATATGCTCACTTAAAGCATCCCACGCGACCGACTGCTGCTCAGCGTCAGTACGCAGCGGTTTAATCGCAACGGTTTTAGACTGTAACTCATCTTCGCCCAGTATTAAGGCATACAATGCGCCACTTTTGTCAGCTTTTTTAAACTGGCTTTTAAAACTACCTGCGCCCGCATTCACTTGCAGCCGCACACCAGGTATAGCGTCACGCAATTGTTCAGCTAAGCTCAACGCAGCCAGCTCGCTTGCTTCGCCAAATGCACAGAAATAGACATCGACCTGTCGGGATAATTCGCTAGGGATTTGCTGCAGTGTCTCCAGCATTAAAATCAAGCGCTCAATACCCATGGCAAAACCAACACCGGGTGTCGCCCGCCCGCCCATTTGCTCAACCAAGCCATCGTAACGGCCACCGGCACACACTGTACCTTGAGCACCGAGCTGATCGGTGACCCATTCAAATACTGTCTCACTGTAATAATCTAAACCGCGCACTAAGCGTGGGTTAATCACATAAGGTACGCCAGCTGCATCGAGACGCGCCCTTAAGCCCGCAAAGTGTGCGCGCGATGCTTCATCCAAATAGTCAGCCAGTTGTGGCGCATCAGCCAATAAGGCTTGTGTTTGCGCAGACTTAGAATCCAAAACCCGCAGCGGATTGGTCAAGACACGACGCTGGCTGTCTTCATCCAACTGATCGTGACGGGCCTGCAAATACTCAACCAAAGCTTCACGATACACAACACGCGATGCTGATGTGCCTAAGCTGTTGAGCTCTAAAGTCACATGTTCGCTGATGCCTATTTTTTTCCAAAGGCGCCAAGTCAACACAATCAACTCAGCATCTACATCGGGGCCAGCTAAGTTAAATGCTTCAACACCAATTTGATGAAACTGGCGGTAGCGACCTTTTTGCGGACGCTCGTGACGAAACATCGGGCCTTGGTACCAGAGTTTTTGCACCTGTCCGCTACCGGCTAAGCCATGCTCCAGCACAGCGCGTACGCAGCTGGCCGTGCCTTCTGGACGCAAAGTCAATGAATCACCATTGCGGTCAGCAAAAGTGTACATTTCCTTTTCCACAATATCGGTTACTTCACCAATAGAACGGCGAAACAGTTCGGTGAACTCAACAACCGGCATACGAATTTGGCGATAGCCATAACCATCGAGCAGTTCGGCCACGGTCTTTTCAAAATAACGCCACAGCGGTGTCTGCTCTGGCAAAATATCATTCATGCCGCGAATGGCTTGTAGTGGTTTACTCACAAATATTCCTTGATGATTAACTGCGTACAATCAGCGCAGCCTCAGCTGCAACTTTCTCACTGGCACGCTTGCGAATCAGTCCTTCTAACTGATCCACTAAATTGTCATTGTTCAATTTCTGCACCGGTTTACCATCGATATACACCAAGTTTGGTGAACCGCCAGTCAAGCCTACATGCACTTCTTTCGCTTCACCTGGGCCATTGACCACACAACCAATCACAGCCACATCCAATGGGACCAACAAATCTTCAAGCCGCACTTCCAGCTCGTTCATGGTTTTCACCACATCAAAGTTTTGGCGTGAGCAACTGGGGCACGCAATAAAGTTAATGCCCCTAGAGCGCAGCTTTAATGATTTTAAAATATCAAAGCCCACTTTAATTTCTTCAACAGGGTCGGCAGCTAAGGATACTCGCAACGTATCACCAATTCCTTCAGCGAGTAACATGCCCAAACCCACAGCAGACTTCACTGTCCCCGAGCGTAAGCCGCCCGCTTCGGTAATACCAAGATGAATAGGCTGCTCGATAACTTGAGCTAATTGGCGATACGCCGCCACTGCCATAAACACATCAGAGGCTTTTACGCTGACTTTAAAATCTGGATAATTGAGGCGATCAAGATGCTCAACATGGCGCAAGGCTGACTCAACTAAAGCCTCAGCCGTCGGCTCACCGTATTTCTTTTGCAAGTCTTTCTCTAACGAGCCGGCATTAACACCAATGCGAATAGGGATACCGCGATCACGCGCCGCATCCACCACCGCTTTAACGCGCGCTTCATTGCCGATATTACCGGGATTGATACGCAAACAATCAACACCCAGCTCAGCCACACGTAAGGCAATACGGTAATCAAAATGGATATCCGCCACCAAAGGCGCATTCACTCGTTTTTTGATCAGGCCAAAGGCTTCAGCAGACTGCATATCAGGCACGGATACGCGTACGATATCAGCACCGGCATCCTCTAAGCGCAAGATCTGTGCAACTGTAGCATCCACATCACAGGTGTCAGTATTGGTCATGCTTTGTACGCTGATCGGGGCATCACCACCTACAGCCACTGAGCCGACATAAATTTTTCGTGAGATACGACGTTTAATTAAAGATTGTCCATGCATAATTATTGGCCCAGTTTGATTCTGGCAGTTTCACCACGAATCGCCGAACTGATATCGACCGATTCGCCATTATAAATAACACCCACACCGCGCGCGTAACCTAAGTGTACGTCCAGTGGAGCTTTACCCGTAACATGCAGCGTTTCACCGCCGCGCTGAATACCGCTGGCCACTTCTTTACCGTTCGCATCGACAATACGCAGCCAGCAATCGTTCTCAAAGCTCAACTGCAGATCACCCATGCCTGGAGCCACTTCAACCTTGGTTTGCTCAGGTTGTGCACTTTGCTCAGTTATATTGTGGTCTGTAGCATCGCTGCTCTGTGTCGTATCCGCTGCTGCTGCGTCGTCTTCAGTCTCAGCAGGTGTCTCAGTAGCGTCTTCATCAGCCACAGCTTGAGCCTCATTCATTTCGGATAACAACTGATCTTGTAAACTCACCAGCGTTGCATTATCTAACGCAGCAGCGACAGCTTGATCCTCAGGCTCATCCAGTGTTTGCACATGCACAGAACCATCGGCGCGCTCAACTTCGACACGCTCAAACACCGCAGCCTGATTATGTGTTGCTGTTTCAGGACTGTTAAAGACCTGCCAGGCATAATACAAAGCGCCCAATACAATTAAGAACACAAAAAACACACTAAACTGCAACATACCGCGCGATACACGGCGCGACTCTCGCACCTGATCAACACTTTTTACCGACTTGGGCGGTAAACTCTGACCCATCTGCCGATCAAAATGCTGCGCCAGTTCGTTACTATCCAAGCCCAACAGTTTGGCGTAACTGCGAATATAGCCTCGAGCGAAAGTCAACCCAGGCAAACGTTCATACTGATTGTGCTCAATTGCTTCAACTGCTTGAGCGGTTAAATTCAATTTATTAGCGACTTCAGACACACTGATGCCGGCGCTGATACGTGCATCACGCAAGATACCGCCCACCACCATCTGTGTTGTGTCTACCGCTTGGGATGCATCACTCATCACTGCTCCGATTGATACTCTGTGTACTCAGCGCTAGCAGGATACAAGCGCTTAAGCTGCAGGCCTAAACTAGCTGCCTGATCACGATCTTGAAATATTTTTGCTAAACGCACACCCAATAATAAGCTGCGCGCTGAGTGTTCGCTCTGTTGTAAAAACAACTCATAATACTGTTTCGCCGGCACATATTCACGGCGCTCATATGAAAGTGAAGCCATTTCTAATAATGCGCGCGGCTGGCGTGGATTTAAACGCAAAGAACGCTCGAAATGCTGCATTGCTAAAGGCTCATCTTCTAAGCGCAATGCAGTTAAGCCCATGCTTTCAAACACTCGCGAGCGCCCGACATACATTGTATCTTCAGTGGCTTTAGCAAACTGCTCATACGCTGCTTTGTAGTCACCTTGCTCATACAGAAAACTGCCGTAATTATTTTGTATGCGCGTGTTTTTGCCTTGGGCTAAAGCCTTATGAAAATGCTTGCTGGCTAATTCAGGTTCCATTTCATTTTGAAACACTAAAGCTAAAGCCGCATGAGCATCGGCGCTATGAGGGTCAATATCTAAGGCTTTTTGTAAGGGGACTTTGGCTTGTTCATTGATGCCTTGCTGCAAGTAACCTATGCCCAGCTGAATATACGCATCGCGGGCTTCATTACGGCCTTCACTGCTGCGTAAAGAGGCTGAACCGCCGCTCGATATACAGGCGGTCAAGAGACTGCAATAAATCACTAAAAGTAGCGCACGTACCATCATCTCCACGTCCTTTAAGCTCGACATACGGTTGAGCAATCAACACAGTATTGGGTTTAGCTATTGAGTTGACGCACCGCAATATAACGTGCACTACGGCGTGTACGGTCTTCAACCTGCCCAACCAGTTGACCACAAGCAGCATCAATATCTTCGCCGCGCGGCATGCGCACTGTCACACTATAGCCAGCCTGATGCAAGGTATCTTGAAAGCGACGAATAGCATTGTTACTCGGGCGCTCATAACCTGAATGAGGGAACGGATTAAACGGAATCAGGTTCACCTTGCAGGGCACATCTTTTAACAACTCAACCAACTGCTCAGCATGTTCAGGCAAGTCATTAATATCTTTAAGTAAAGTGTACTCAATTGTTAAGTAGCGTTTTTCACCCAACTGCGCGACATAGCGCTTACAGGCATCAAGTACTACATTTAACGGGTACTTTTTATTCACTGGCACTAAGGTATTGCGCAAAGCGTCATTGGGTGCGTGCAAAGATAAAGCCAGCGACACATCAATATGCTCACCGAGTTTATCAATCATCGGCGCGACACCAGCCGTTGATAGCGTCACCTTCCGCTTGGAAATACCATAACCTAAGTCATCGAGCATGATTTTCATGGCATCAACAACATTATCAAAATTGAGTAACGGCTCACCCATCCCCATCATCACGACGTTCGTTACAGAGCGTTCAGCGGTGGCAGGAACCGAACCAAATGATTTGGAAGCAATCCAGACTTGGCCAATAATTTCAGCGCAGGTCAAATCACTATTAAAACCTTGTTTACCCGTTGAGCAAAAGCTGCAATCAAGCGCGCAACCGGCTTGCGAGGAAACACATAAGGTACCGCGCGTACCTTGGGGTATATAGACAGTTTCAACACAACTGCCCGAAGCAACACGCACCACCCATTTGCGGGTGCCGTCGCTCGAAATATCTTGGCTGACAATTTCCGGACCACGAATTTCAGCGCACGCAGCCAACTTTTCTTGCAAAACTTTACTGACGTTGCTCATCGCCGCAAAATCATCAACACCAAAATGGTGAATCCACTTCATAACCTGGTCGGCACGAAACTTTTTCTCACCAATCGAGGCAAAAAACTCAATCAGTTGCTCGCGCGTTAAGCCAAGTAAATTAACTTTTTCAGTTACAGTTGTCATGGATTCACCTTTATTTACCTACCCGTTATTAACGGATACGGTCACATACTTCAGTTGCTGCGAAGAAGTATGAAATTTCACGTGCAGCAGCGGCTTCTGAATCAGAACCGTGTACAGCGTTTTCATCGATAGATACTGCGAAATCAGCACGGATAGTGCCAGCAGCTGCTTCTTTAGGGTTGGTTGCGCCCATCAGGTCACGGTTGGCTGCGATAGCGTTTTCGCCTTCTAGAACCTGAACGATAACAGGACCTGAAGTCATAAAGCTTACGAGGTCGTTGTAGAAAGGACGCTCTTTGTGCTCAGCGTAGAAACCGCCTGCTTCACGTGCTGACAGTTGTACCATTTTAGAGGCAACAACACGTAAACCCGCTTTTTCAAAACGTGAAACGATTTCGCCAACAACGTTTTTTGCAACTGCGTCAGGCTTGATGATTGAGAATGTACGTTGAACAGTCATGTAGAACTCCAGTGAATTAAGTGTTTATAAGGATTAAACCCGCGAATTATACGCGGGTTT
>JAAZJF010000307.1 GCA_012800475.1 Gammaproteobacteria bacterium | reverse complement strand
TCACAACTAGTGACTGGCCGGTCACTCATTCGAGATCAGTAAGATTTCGATACAACCCAAGATGAATCTGAAAAACTTGTACGCTCTTAAATAAGAAACATCATGACGCTCAAAGACGTCATGCTTATTGATACCTTAGAAGCTCAAGCACGAGAGGCTGCTGATGAAGCACGTAAAGCCGCTGCAATCTTTGCTCTATGGGCCTTTGCGTCCTTACTGATCGGTGCTTTTGTTGCCAGCTTTGCGGCAACATGTGGCGGTCGCGCTAGAGATTTATAAACCCACCTCATAACATGCACTATCACGATGAAGGGCGCTGGCACGACAGCGCCCTTCATCGCTATAACATACTAAGAGGTATAACGCTCACTTAAAGCCTTCAAGCCGGCCTGACTGTCATACTGATTTTGCGTCTGATACTCAATATCAACAATATACCAATCCACTTCACCGCTGGGCGTTTGCACGACCACATCATCATCCACCACCTTGCCTAAACAAGCTTTAGCCATCGGTGATTTAAGCGAAATGTAATCCTGTTGCGCATAGACCTCTTCATCGCCAACAATACGAAAACGCAACGTTTGCCCTTCATCATTTTCCAGCGTACACCATGCACCAAAATACACTTTGCCGGCTTGCGCTGGGTTGTACTCAATCTTCTCCGCGACTTCAAACAGCTTAGTCAAATAGCGCAATCTTCGGTCAATTTCGCGCAATTTGCGCTTATTATATTGATAATCTGCATTCTCAGAGCGATCACCCAAGCTCGCAGCCCAGGATACAATTTCGGTAATAGCCGGTCGGTATGTGCGCAGCAAATACGTCAGTTCGTCTTTTAGTGCGTCATAACCTTCAGCAGTCAAAAGTTTTCTAGTCATACTCTCCACTCAACTATTTTAGTCTAGGTAGGATCACGCTGTTAAACACAACCGCAGTGGCCCTCGCACCTGAATACTCTAAAGCTAAACAAAGCCTGCACTGCGGATATGTTCAGCCAACACAAATAATAAAGCCGCTTACTGCATCAGCAGATAAACGGCTTTAGGGTGACTGCGCAGGGTCTTATTTTGTCTGATCAACCACCAGAGCATACGGCGCTTGTGTGTCTGCAGCCTGCGCTGCAACCGACTCACTACTCCATTGCGCATCCATCGCATTATCGGTATTGGATACGCTCACTTGCAGCTTTAATTGACCCACACTCGATAACTTCAATTGCGGCAACAAGGAGTCAGCATCGGTCAGCACAACCTGCGTGGGCAGCTGAGCAACCGTCAGTCGTTTAGCGGCTAAGGGCATGGGCGGGCCTTCAGCCGCACGCGCAAAGACATAAACAGTGTCGCTTGCACTCATCTGCTGCGCCAGCTCAGGGCTGATCGAAACATCAATGCGCAATTGAAAATCACTGTTATCAGTTGCATCGGCCACAGGCTCTTGTGGCGCTTGCGCTGCAGAGGCTTGCGGATTATTGGCTAAGCTGGTGCGTGCACGTTCAATACCCGTCTGAATCGCTGCATAGGAGGGATCTTGTGGATCAATACCTTTGAGCAACTGTGTCCAAGCATCAATCGCATCCTGAAAACGCTGATCTTCAAACGCCGCAATCCCTACAAGACCCAAACTGGTTGCCTCATTGGGGTCTTGGTTTAAGGCCTCATCAACGATATCTTGCAATGACTGACTCCACTGACTGCCATTCGCAAAATATAACGCTTGTGCTAATTGTCCGAGCAGGTCAGGTTGGCGCCCTACCATGTCGATGGTTTTCTCATAGGCTTGAGCTGCTTCTTTAGGACGCTGCTCACCCATATAGGTGCGCGCCAAAAAGTACCAGGCATCGACAGAATCAGGTTGTAAGCGCACGGTTTCTTCAAGGCGCGCAATCATTTCTTCTGCCGTTTTAGGCTGTTCTTTCAGGCTTAAAGTGAGCGCAACTTTATCACTGGAACCCCAGTGAAAATACAAACCCAAACCCACAACAGGCACCAGCAAAGCGGCAATCAATGGCAGTGCACTGCCTAAATTGGCGCTTTGTTTAGGTCGACCCATATCGGTATCATTCAATAATTCGCGATCCGCCTCAAGACGACCCTCAGCCAACTGCTCAGCTGATAAAGCACCGCTCACGTGCTGGGCTTCCAGCTCGGCAATATGCTCTTCATACAAAGCGATATTGAGCGCGGTACGGTCTTCTTCTGTTTGGTCCTTACGCACACGCAGGACCGGCACCAGCAATAACAATAGTGCTATTAACAATAGCAGTACTGCAAAAATCCAAAACTGTGTCATAACGATGAAATACCTTACTTATGTTGCTTAAGAATGTCTGACAAACGACTTTGCTCATCACCTGATAAGTGCTGCTCAGCCTCTGTACGCTCGCCGCGACGACGGCGGTAAACAATCACAGCGACCATCAGAAAGCCAAAAGCTAACAACGCTGCCGGCCCGTACCACAAAATGACTGTACGGCTATTCACCGGTGGCTTATAACGAACAAAATCGCCGTAACGGTCAACTAAAAAACCAATAATTTGCTCATCACTTTCGCCCTGACCCAACTTTTTAAAAATCTCATCACGCATATCCATAGCGATAGGCGAGTCAGAATCGGCAATGTTTTGGTTTTGACACTTCGGGCAGCGCAACTCTTCGACCAGCACACGATAACGATCACTCTGAGCTTTACTGCTGAACTCATAGGTATCGATGGCGGCCTGCGCACTGCCCCAACAGGCCATACTCAGCATTAAAGCGTAAAGAATACGTTTCATTCGTCAAGTAACCCCTGATAAATAGGCGCAAGCTTTTCACGCCAAATTTGCTGATCTACCACACCAACAAACTTATGACGCACCACCCCTTTCTTATCGATGATAAAAGTCTCAGGTG
>JAAZJF010000306.1 GCA_012800475.1 Gammaproteobacteria bacterium | reverse complement strand
CGTTTGCATTGGGATGCGCAGTGGGTGGTGATTAGGATTCGAGACTACGGCGCAGGCGTACCGCTGGCGATTGCTGAGCAGTTGGGTAAACCGTTTTTTACCACTAAGGGTAAAGGCTTTGGTTTAGGATTATTCTTAAGTCAAATTAGCGTTATTCGTGCCGGTGGTACAGTAAAATTATATAACCAAGAGGGCGGCGGTACTTTAACTGAGTTACGCTTGCCACAGATGCATACAGTGCTTTAAGTGAGGAGTTACAGGTGAGTGAAGAAAACCTATTTGAAGGCGAAGAACAGCCGCATTTATTACTGGTGGATGATGATGAAACCTTTACGCGAGTGATGGCGCGCGCGATGTCGCGTCGCGGTTTGCGTGTATCCACTGCCAGTTCTGCCGATGAAGGATTGGCTTTAGCTCAAACTGATTTGCCGGATTACGCTGTGCTGGATCTAAAAATGGAAGGTGATTCGGGTCTTGTATTACTGCCTAAATTGCTTGAGCTGGATGCGCAAATGCAGGTGTTGATACTCACAGGTTATTCCAGCATTACGACCGCAGTTGAAGCCATTAAACGTGGCGCAGCCAACTACTTGTGTAAGCCTGCTGACGCCGATGATGTATTGGCTGCATTGCTGTCTGATCATGCCGATTTAGCCACTTTAGTCCCAGATAATCCCATGTCTGTGGATCGTTTGCAGTGGGAGCATATTCAGCGCGTACTGGCTGAGCACGATGGTAATATTTCTGCGACGGCACGCGCCTTAGGTATGCACCGACGCACCTTGCAGCGCAAGTTACAAAAGCGTCCTGTGCATCGCTAGATAGACAAGACGCTAACCTGCACTGGCGTTTTGCAGTCATGCTGGCAGCTTAGCGGACAGCATAAATCACGATGCTGTGCCCTTGGAGTTTGATGAGGTTTTGCTCTGCAAGACTTTTTAATACGCGGCCAGCCACTTCTCTTGAGCAGCCCACGATACGGCCAATGTCTTGACGGGATATTTTGATTTGCATGCCTTCGGGGTGGGTCATTGCGTCGGGATGTTGAGCGAGGGTGAGTAAGGCTCGAGCAACACGGCCGCTGGTATCTAAAAACGCCAAATCAGCTGCTTTGCGTGTGGTGTTGCGTAAGTTGTCGGCCATTTGACGGCACAAAATATACAGCATGTCAGGGTGCTGCAATAGCAGTTCACGAAAGCGGATGTAACTGATTTCAGCAATGATGCAGGCTGTCTTGGCTTGTACGCCGGCACTGCGTACGCGCTGTGTTGAGGTGCAGTTAAATAAACCCATCTCACCAAAAAAGTTGCCTTGATTTAAGTAACCTACAATCATTTCATTTTTTGTGGCTTGTTCCAGCAGTATTGTGACTGACCCTTGTACGATAAAAAATAATGATTCGCACGGATCACCGGCGCAAATAATCATACTTTTGCTGGTGTAATGTCGTTGATGGCAATGCTCAAGGAATGTTTCTAGAGGATCGAGTGCAGGCGTCAGTAGTGCAGCTGTCAGTGTAGCAGTAGGCATGATGTACCCCTCAAGGTGAGTTCCGTCTACAGGTGTTGAGGTAGCGGTCTTTCTTATATTTTTTCAGTGTGCCCCACTTTATATATGAGAATCTACTTTTGGGGCACAATGTTGCTCAAATGTGATGAATGTCACATTTCAAGATTAACCCTGTGTGGCAAGTGGCGTAACAAGTGACTGCTAACACTGTGTTAAGCTTGCGTTTTTTATCGTTGTTAAAGAGGTTCAAGTCATGCAAGCACGAGTCAAATGGGTTGAGCAGGCGATGTTTTTAGCTGAATCAGGCAGTGGCCATACAGTTGTGATGGACGGTCCTGAGGAACACGGTGGACGCAACCTCAGCGCGCGGCCGATGGAGATGGTGTTGATGGGGCTGGGCGGATGCAGCACCTTTGATGTGATCAATATCCTAAAAAAATCTCGCCAAAATGTGCGCAATTGTGAAGTGCGCATTGATGCTGAACGAGCAGAGGTTGAGCCTAAAGTATTCACTAAAATCGCCTTACACTTTATTATCAGCGGCACTGACTTAAAAGAAACCGTGGTCAAGCGTGCGGTTGACTTGTCTGCTGAGAAATACTGTTCAGCATCGATTATGCTGGGTCGTGCAGGTGTTGAAATCACCCACAGCTTTGAAATTGTTCAGGCTGATTAGAGCGCCGAGCAAAACGTGCGTATTTAATGCCGTGACATACTGGTATCTAAAGGGCTTGCTCTGCATAATGGCGCGCCCCTTTTCATACGCCAGACAGAAGTGGGAAGTACGCTAGGATGCATTGCGAAGAGCTGGACATTGCCTGGCGCAGCTGTAAAAAGTTGAGTGTCATGATAACTGCAGTTGACCAGCATGCATGATCACGCGGCTGTGCCGCATTAATAAAGAGCATCTAACGTTGACCAGTAAACTTAAACTCCACGGGTTCAACAATCTCACGAAGACCTTGAGCTTCAATATTTACGACATCAGTTATGCGCGTACAACCGATGATCAGCAAGCTTACG
>JAAZJF010000049.1 GCA_012800475.1 Gammaproteobacteria bacterium | reverse complement strand
TTGAGTTCGTTAATCGTGGCGCGTGCAGCTTCAAGCTCTAAGGACAGCTCAACTTGTGTGGTGACATCTTTTTGAATGCCGATGTAGTAGGTGATTTGATCCACCTCATCAAAAAAAGGTGTCACGCTCAATTCATTCCAGAAAATAGAGCCGTCTTTGCGGTAGTTTTTCAGTATCGTACGCACCGGTACTTCATCCGTGATGGCTTCACGAATGACTTTCACAGCTTCGACATTGGTGTCTTCGCCTTGTAAAAAACGGCAGTCTTGATACAAGATTTCTTCAGCGCTATAGCCGGTTAACTGCTCAAAAGCCGGATTGACGTAAACTAAAATCGTGTCGTCTCCTTCTTTTTCCGCGACAACGATACCGTCTTGAGCGGACTCGACCAATTGCAATAAAATCTCGTTGCGTAAATTAAATCGTTTCATGGGATGCCTTATCAGATCGTTTGCGCATTCTAGCAAGCTCAATAGCTCTTTCAATAAGAAGTTGTGATGAGCCGCGTTTAAAATTATATAAACATAGAGTGTACCCTAGGCAATCCCGCTATATTAAGCGCTATATCATCTGACTCTATTAAATAATGATGCCGGTGGGTGCAATCTGTGCGTATAACGCGTATTGATTTTGTGTTGTTCAAAAAACAACCAGTTGCGCTGTACGTGAGTCTGTATGGCGTTAGCGTGGTTCGCAAACACATTATGCACACGCTTATCCACAGCTTGTGTGCATAAGTCAGCCGCACTTATATCGCATACTTTGACATTCTGCACTGCAGGGTGAACGACAGTGGTTTATAGTGCTGAACATCATTTGTTTGTGACTGGAGTGGGCTATGTGGCGCAAAGGACTTATCGGTATAGTATTGGCTGTAATCTTGGTGGCGTGCGACTCCGGTGAACCTCAATCTGAGGCCGTGGGCGTGGGTCCAGCCATTAATACCGATGTGATACCTGCAGTGCAAGAGCGCACAACGCCCGAGCAGTTGGCAGAACTCTATACAGGTCAAGCGTTACAGGTGGTGGATGCCTCAGAGATTGAGGAAGATGGCGCCAGTGTATTGAGTTTGACTTTTTCTGTGCCTTTGCAGGCTGAGCAAAACTTCGCGCAAAAAGTGCATGCCATTGATCGTAAAAACGGTAAGTTGGATGGCGCTTGGGAGTTGAGCGATGACTTGTTGGAGTTGCGCTTGCGCCATATTCCACCCAAGCGTGACCTGATCATCAGTGTTGATGCGGGGTTGCTTGCCGTTAACCAAGCGCAACTTAAGCGCGACTACAGTGTAAAAATAACCACCCGTGATTTACAGCCTTCGGTTGGTTTTGCCAGCCGTGGTTCATTATTGCCCGCTGAGTTCACTCAAGGTTTGCCGGTGCTGGCGCTCAATGTTGAGCAGGTGGATGTGGAGTTTTTTCGTATTAAGCCCAGCGCTTTGCCGCAGTTTTTAACGCAGTGGGGGCGCAATAGCAGTTTAGAAACTTGGGAATCACAAGAGTTGCTGCCTTTGGCTGACTTAGTGCACAGCGCCCGTTTTGAGTTGGCGCCGGCATTGAACACGCGAGAAACTGTGCAGCTGCCCATCAAGCCCATCCAAGCCTTGCATGAAGCCGGTGTCTATTTAGCCGTGATGCGCCAGTCCGGTACTTACAATTATTCACAGCCTGCTACAGTGTTTTCTATCAGTGATATTGGCCTGTCGGTGCATCGTTTTCATCAGCAGTTGGCTGTTTTTACTCAAGCGTTATCCAATGGACTTGCTTTAGAGGCTATTGATTTACGCCTGCTGGATAAAAAAGGGCAATTACTGGCCTCGGCTAAAACAGATAAGCAAGGTTACGCGCAATTACCCGTCACAGATAAAGCTGATGTACTGGTCGCACAGCATGGTCAACACACAAGCTTTTTACGTTTAAAGACTGCCAGTTTAGATTTGGCTGAGTTTGCTATTGAAGGGGCTGTTGGGCAGGCGTTGCAGTTATTTGTATTTGGTCCACGTGATTTATACCGCCCCGGTGAAACGGTATTACTCAATGCGCTGTTACGTGATGCGGACGGTCAAAGCGTGACTGCGCAGCCGGTCAAAGTGCAAGTGCGCCGACCTGATCAGCAGGTCAGTCGTCAATTTGTCTGGCAAGCCAATGATGAAGGGGTGTATCAGTATGAGTTGCCGATTGGTGCCAATGCACCCACTGGACGTTGGCAGTTGCTGTTTGATTTAGGCGGCGGCATCGAGCAGGTGTACGACATTTTAGTCGAAGACTTTTTACCGGAGCGTTTAGCGCTCGATTTGCAGGCTCAGACGGCACCCATTGCGCCGCAAGAGGCTTTAAATATCGCGATTGAAGGGCGTTATTTATACGGTGCGCCGGCTGCGGGTAACCGTATAACAGGGCAGGTTTATGTGCGTCCATTGCGTGATGCGGTGAGCGCATTACCAGGCTTTCAGTTTGGTCTGGCCAATGATGAGTCCACGCATCAAGATATTGATTTAGATGAGTTGCTATTGGATGAAGAGGGTACGGCGCAGCTTGAGTTGCCCAGTCAATGGCAAGACACTCAGTCGCCGCTGAACTTGATTGTGCAGGCCAGTGTGTTGGAATCCGCCGGTCGTCCCGTCACTCGCCGAGTACTGCAGCCTGTCTGGCCTGCAGCGCAATTACCAGGTGTGCGCGGTGCCTATCAGGGTGAAGATGTTGATGCTGACAGTCAGCCTGAATTTGAAGTGGTGCTGAGCAATGCGCAAGGTGAAAAACTGGCTGCCGATGAGCTTAAAGTTCGCTTGATTCGTGAGCGCCGTGATTACTATTGGAATTATTCAGATAGCAGCGGTTGGAGTCACAGCTACAATAAAAAATTCATCACCGTCAGTGAGCACAGTGTAACCACTGCAGCCGGCCAAACGGCCATGGTGAGTTTTCCAGTGCAGTGGGGACCCTACCGTGTTGAGGTGGAAGACCCTAAAACACAATTGGTCAGTAGCTTAAGTTTTTGGGCAGGCTATGCGGCACAAGATAATGCCGCCGGTGGAGCGGTGCGTCCCGATCAAGTGAAATTAACCTTGGATCAGCCTGCTTATAAAAACGGCGATACGGCACAGGTTAGGATTGAAGCGCCTGCTGCTGGCAGTGGGTATATTTTGGTTGAGTCGGCCGATGGTCCTTTGTGGTGGCAGCCGCTGAATGTACCTAAAGAAGGAACCACCATTGATATTCCTATTGCGCAAGAATGGTTGCGCCATGATCTGTATATCAACGCTTTAGTAGTGCGCCCAGGGGAGCGCCAAGCACAGGTGACGCCTAAGCGAGCTGTGGGAATATTGCACTTACCTTTACAGCGTCAAGAGCGTGAGCTCAATGTCAGTCTAACTGCGCCTGAGCGCATGCGACCTGGGCAGCCGTTAACGGTTAAAGTCAAAGCGCAGACCCACACCGGTGAGCCTGCGGCACAGCCTGTGCGCGTTTTGCTTTCGGCAGTCGATGTGGGCATTTTGAATATCACAAATTTTGCTGCCCCTGATCCATTCGCTGCTTTTTTTGCTCGCAAAGGCTATAGCATTGATCAGTTTGATGTGTACGGACAATTAATTGAAGGCGGACATGGGCGTTTAGCGCGCATGTTATTTGGCGGCGATGCGGCGTTAGCCAGTGGCGGTCAGCGCCCGCAAACCAACGTGAATATTGTTGCTTTGCAAAGTCGTGTTGTGACCTTAGATGCCCAGGGTGAAGCGCAGATCAGTTTGGATATTCCTGACTTTAATGGGCGTTTACGTTTAACCGCGCAAGCTTGGAGTGATCAGCAATTTGGGATGGCTGAGCAGCCCGTAGAGGTTGCGGCACCTTTAGTGGCTGAGTTATCTGCGCCGCGTTTTTTGGCGGGTGGTGACGAAAGTCAGGTCGCTTTAGATTTACATAACCTCACCGAGCAAGCGCAACGTTTAAGTGTGCAATTGCGCAGCAGTGGTTTGATCTCTGTGGCGCAAGAGTCGCGTCGCTTTGAGGTCAAACTTGCCGCTAAACAACGTAAAATAGTCCATGTGCCGGTGACGGCACTGCTAGGTTATGGGCAAGGGCAATTGCATTTACAGGTTGAGGGTATGCAGTTGCCAGACGAAGAGCTGGCGGCGCTGAAGCGTCAATGGACGTTGGGTGTGCGCCCAGCCTACCCAGCGCAAAGTCGCAGTCATCAAGCGGCGATCAGCGCGGATCAGTCTTGGCAGTTACCACCTGAAGCATTAGCGGGTTATCAAACCCAAGGGCTGGAGGCCATACTCAGTGTGTCCAGTCGTCCACCACTCAATATTGCAGAACACTTACGCGCCCTTGATGCCTATCCCTATGGCTGCTCTGAGCAAACCACCAGTGGTTTAATGGCCGCTTTGTATATCGGTGATGCACAGCTTGACGGTGTGCGACTCAGTGGTGACAGCCCAGAAAAACGTCAAGCTCAAGTTGAACTGGGCATTGAGCGCTTATTAGCGATGCAGCGTTATAACGGTAGTTTTGCCATGTGGAATGCTCAAGGTTCAGAAGAGCATTGGGCCACAGTCTATGTGACTGACTTTTTGTTGCGCGCACGCGAACAAGGCTTTGCGGTACCCAGTGCCGCACTAAAATCAGCACAAGAGCGTTTGTTGCGTTATGTGCAAGAAGGCTACTTAATTGACAGTGATTACAGTCAAGCGCCTGAGAGTACGCGTTTTGCTGTGCAAGCCTATGCCGGTTTTGTGCTGGCGCGTGATCAGCGTGCGCCTTTAGGTGCGTTGCGGGGTTTATATGAGCGCCGTCAACATGCACGTTCAGGTTTGCCTTTGGTGCATTTAGCTTTAGCGTTACAGTGGATGGGTGACGCGCCAAAAGCTGAGCAGGCATTGCACGCTGGCTTAAATGTGCAGCGCAGTGATGAGGTGTATATGGCTGATTTTGGCAGTGAATTGCGCGATCAAGCGCAAATACTGGCCTTAATGCAAGAATACAATCTGGCCTCAAGCGAGCAGGTTGCGCGTATGTTTAAGTTGGCCGACAGGTTACAACAACACACTGCACTGTCCACGCAAGAGCGTAATGCGCTCTTTATGGCGGCCCGTGCGCAGTTGGGGCAAGACGACTCAGCTTGGCAGGCGCAGCTGCAAACAGGTCTTGAACAGATCGCTGTGACGGCCGCTACCAGCCCTGTATTACTCAACACTGAGCAATTGCAGGCTGGCCTCACTTTAAGTACGGCGCATACCGATGATTTATATCAGCGCTTAGAGTTATCTGGGTATCCGCTGCGTGCGCCTCAAGCCAGCGCTCATGTGTTGAGTATCGAGCGTCAATATTTAACGCCTAAAGGTGAGGCATTAAATTTGGATGCATTGCGCAGCGGTGATCTAGTACTGGTGCATTTAGCCGTGCGAGCAACGCGTGCAGTGCCAGATGCCTTGTTGGTTGATTTATTACCGGCAGGATTGGAGCTGGAAAACCAAAACTTAGCACAGAGTTCAGCCGGTCTCAGTGATGCCAGTGCTCAGCTACGTGATTGGCAAGAAGCCATGAGCCATGCCGACATTGCCCATCAAGAATACCGTGATGATCGCTATGTGGCTGCTTTAGCAGTACCGGCTGAGCAGACGCGTCATATTTTGTATTTAGCACGGGCCGTGACGCCAGGGCGTTATCGTATTGCGCCGGCGCAGGTTGAGTCGATGTATCGCCCTGAGTGGAATGCCATCAGTCGCAGTGGTGGTGTATTAGAGGTGAAGGCGCGTTAAATGTGTTTTTTAACTGGATGGATTATTTGTCAACCCGTTAAGTTGAAAAATACTTTAAAAAAAGGTGCGCTGAGCCCTTGATATCTTCAGTGTTTTTATTGTCCGGAAAATAAGTTGTGCACATTCATACAGTTGTTTGGTTTGTGCAGGGTTAAAACCTATTGAGCAACAGCATACAGAGCTATTGACTTTGTAAGCTGTTGTTTTATAAGGAGTTATAAACATTGGTGAAAAAACCATCAGTTTGTAGCAAAGCCCCGTAGAGTGGCCGCTGACAGCTTCTATAAGCACGTTACACACAGAGTTATCCACAGGCTCTGTGGATTGTTTGTTTAAAGCCGCATGCACCCTAGCTTTGCGCGTTGCAACGGGGCTTAACTGAGCCCATGCAAGGGTGTTAGCGTTTTATATTACAGGGATTGTGCACGCTCGATGGTATCCAGCCAAGCGAGCGCGATTCATCCGTTAGCATAAAGCCATACTGGTATCGCTGTGCCAGTTCGTGTTTAACACATACCGAGCAGAATTCCCCCACTACTAAAGTGGTGGGTAGTTCATGCAATGGCGTAAATTTCACGACGTGCAATTTTATGTAAACGCAGGCCCAGCATCACTGCCGCACAGCTTAAGCCCACAATCAGCCCCTGCCATAAGCCCGCAGGACCTTGCGCCATCCCGAAATAATCGCTTAAGCCCAGCATATAACCGATGGGCAAACCCACGCCCCAATATGAGAAGAGGGTAATAAGCATGGTGGTGCGGGTGTCTTGATAGCCGCGTAAAGCACCGGCCGCTGTGACTTGAATCGCATCAGAAAATTGGAAAATAGCCGAATAAATAATTAAAGAGGTGGCCACCGTCAGTACCGCAGCATCGGGTGTGTAAATGCGCGCAATATGTTCACGCAATAAGAACATATAAGAGGCAGATACACAGGCGCACAGCAAGCCTGTAGCCATGGCTACACCGGCGGAAAAGCGTGCGTCGCGTGGTCGTTTCGCACCGAGTGCCTGACCGACACGCACGGTCGTGGCCATGCTCAGTGAATAGGGGATCATAAAGACCATGGAGCTGAAGTTTAGGGCGATTTGATGGCCAGCCACCACGTTAGCACCCAGGCCGCCAATTAATAGGGCAATCACGGAAAACAAACTGGCTTCTGCAAAAATTGAAATACCGATGGGCAAGCCTAAAGCCAATAAGCTTTTTTGTGCGGACAGGTGTGGCCATTCAAAACGGGCAAAAATTTGACTGGATTTATAGTACTCAGCCCAGCGCACCCAGAGAAACATGGCGCACATCATAAATAGCATGACCAATCCCGTGGCCCAGCCACAACCGACACCGCCCATAGCGGGCAGGCCTAAATGGCCATTGATAAAGATGTAGTTCAAGGGAATATTCAATAATAAACCCAGAATACCAATCACCATACTTGGGCGCGTTAAGCCTAACGCATCGCTATAGCAGCGAAACACAAGGTACACGGCAACGCAGGGGAAGCCACAGGCCACAGCGCGCAAATAGCCCATCGCAGGTTCAATCAGCACAGGGTCAACGCCCATCATGGCCAGTACCGGTTGCGCATTCCAAAGAGCAACGGCAAACAGGCAGCCAATGGCAAAGCCCAGCCACAATGCTTGGCGAACCAGATAGCCCATCTCCAATTCTGCGCCTCGACCAAAGGCGTGCGACACCTTGGCGGTGGTGGCTAATAAAATACCGCTCATCAATAAAAAGATCGGCACCCACATCGAGTTACCTAGAGCGACCGCCGCCAAATCATTCGGGCTGACACGCCCGGCCATGACCGTATCGACAAAGCCCATCGCAGTATTAGCAAGCTGGCCAATGATAATGGGAATGGCCAGTTTTAATAAAGCACGCCATTCAATAAAAACACGTTGCACACGAGATACAGTCAACATACAAAAGCCTAGAGATAGTGCCTATACAGCACACAATGCTGCGCAGAGCGGAGGTTTGAGTGAGGGAATGTCAGAAGCTGTTCAACCCACTGACAATGCAGATAGTTTACTATGGAGCGTGGAGGGTGAGGTAGCGCTCATTCATCCAGAGCACTGCTCACCACAGTGGTTTACTTTTTAAGAGGATCGATCGATGCGCATACTTGCTGATGAAAATATTCCTATGCTAGACGTTTTTGAGCGTCATGGTTCGCTGCGTCGCGTCGCGGGCCGCAGTTTGGATCGTAGCGTACTGGGTGATGCTCAGGTGTTGTTGGTGCGCTCCGTCAGCCAAGTCGATCGAGCTTTGCTAGAAGGTTCACAGGTGCAGTTTGTGGGCACCTGCACCATTGGGACTGACCATTTAGATATTGATTATTTAAATGAGCAGGGCATCGGGTGGGCGAGCGCACCGGGTTGTAATGCACGGGGTGTGGTCGATTATGTGCTGGGTGCTTTTTTGGCATTAGCCGAGCGCGATGGCGTTGATTTATCCCAGCGTTGTTTTGGCGTGATTGGTGCAGGGCAGGTGGGTGAGCGTTTAGTGCACGTGTTGCGAGGTTTGGGCTTGCAGGTGTGGGTTTGCGATCCGCCCCGTCAGCAGCGCGAAGGGGGTGATTATGTCGACTTAGCAACGCTCTTGGCGCGTTGTGATGCGATCAGTGTGCACACACCTTTAACTCAGTTAGGCGATTGGCCGACACACCATGTGTTGGGTGCTGCGCAGTTGCAAGCGTTAAAAGCCGGCAGTTGGTTGATTAATGCCAGCCGTGGTGCAGTGGTGGATAATCAAGCCTTAAAACAGCGACTGATGCAGGCTGCAGATATACGCGCCGTATTGGATGTTTGGGAAGGTGAGCCGCTGGTGGATGTGGAGTTAGCGCAGCATTGTGATATCGCTACGGCACATATTGCCGGTTACAGCTTGGACGGTAAAATTCGCGGTACAGAGCATATTTATCAGGCATTTTGCCAGCATTTTTCGTTATCGGATGTGGCTCAGGTGAGCTTTCCAGAACAGACGTTATTGAGTGTACAGTTGGCTGCCCACACGCCGGTGCCTGAAGCGCTACGCCTACTGTGCCGTGCGGTCTATGATCCACGAAGCGATGATGCGATCTTTCGTTTAAGTTTGCAGGGCGATGCGCAGCAGCGCCGCGCAGGTTTTGATCGGGTGCGTAAACATTACCCAGTGCGCCGAGAAATTCCTGATCTACAGGTGCAGCTCAGTGCGCCGAGCGCGCCGTTACAGCAGATGCTTAAAGCATTAGGGATCAGTGAGCCGGTGTTTTAATGGCTATAAAACAGCATCACCCAGCTGAAGTGCTCAGTGATGCTGCTTGAGTTGCGTTAAACAATATGACCGACATGCAAGAGTTTCATAGTGTTGGTGCCGCCGACATTGTGGTAGCTGTCACCTTTGGTCAGAATCACCCAGTCGCCCTCATGCACTAGACCGCGCTTCACCAACTCGTCCACTGCCGCTTGGCTGACCGAGGTGGAAAAGGTTGCGCTCGGATCAAAAGGAATGGTGTAAACACCTCTAAATAAAGCCACGCGTGCTTGAGTTTGACGCGAGGGGGCAAAGGCGTAAATGGGCATAGAGGAGCGAATACGTGACATCACTAAAGGTGTGTAGCCGCTTTCAGTGAGGGCAATAATGGCTTTAACCCCTGGGAAGTGATTGGCTGTGTACATCGCAGCCAAAGCGATACTTTCATCCCAGCGTGCAAATTGCTGACCGACACGGTGATGAGAGTGTCGCATAATGGGATTTTTCTCAGCGCCTAAACAGACCCGAGCCATGGCTGCCACAGCTTGCACAGGGTATTCACCGGCGGCGGTTTCTGCTGATAGCATTACGGCGTCAGTGTAATCCAGTGCGGCGTTGGCCACATCAGACACTTCAGCACGGGTTGGCATGGGGCTGTGGATCATTGACTCCATCATTTGTGTGGCGGTAATGACTGCTTTGTTTTGCTTGCGTGCGGCGGCAATGATTTTTTTCTGAATACCGACCAATTCAGCATCGCCAATTTCCACGCCTAAATCACCGCGCGCGACCATCACTGCATCACTTGCGCTGATTAAGCCTTCTAAGGCCTCATCATTCATCACCGCTTCAGCCCGCTCGATTTTAGCCACCAACCAAGCTTTGCAGTCAGCTTCGACACATAAACGGCGCGCTAGATTCATATCAGCAGCATCGCGTGGAAAAGAGACGGCTAGATAGTCTAAATCCAACTCAGCTGCTAAGCGGATATCGTGCTTGTCTTTTTCTGTCAGTGCTGGCGCTGTTAAACCACCACCGCGGCGATTAATGCCTTTGTTATCCGATAGAGGCCCGCCAACGATGACTCGACAATCCAGCGCATCGGCTGATACGGCCATCACTTGCATCACCACACGACCATCATCTAACAGTAGCTCATCACCGATACCGCAGTCCGTGACCAGGTCAGGGTAATCAATACCAACAATATCTTGGGTGCCAGCATCACGAGGATGAGTGATAGATAAGCGAAACTGATCACCGGTGTGCAGTTCGATTTTTTTCTCGCTAAAGCGCGCGATACGGATTTTTGGACCTTGTAAGTCACCCAGTAAGGCGACATGGCGATTAAGGCGCGTAGCAATTTCACGGATCTGCAGCGCACGAGCGCGGTGCTCTTCAGCATTACCGTGAGAAAAGTTGAGGCGCGCGACATCCATGCCAGCCAAAATAAGCTGTTCAATCACCTGTGCTGAACTGCTAGCGGGGCCAATGGTGGCAACAATTTTAGTACGACGCAATGACATGCAGTCACTCCTGTGCCTAGGTATTTAAATATGAATGGGTTATCTGCCGCGACGCTGTCAGCGGCAGAATCACCGGACTTACTGAGGCTTGATCACCAGTAAGTCCGTCTCGACAGCTTCTAAAACGCGTTCTGCTGTATTACCGATGAGAGCGTTTTCAAGGTTGCTGCGCGAGATCGCACCCATGACCAGCAAGTCGATGCCGCGCTCTTTAACAAAGGCCGGAATACTTTCTTCAGGAAAGCCTTCGAGTAAATGACGGTTCGCTTTCTCAACTGGGTAGTTCACCATCAGTTTTTCAAAGGCATCCAAATGGTTTTTGGCACTGCGATCCACATATTTATCGTATGCAGCGACCAGTTCGGAGTCGAACACCATGGTGCGTGGCAGAGGGGCATAGCTGTGCATGTAGTCTGCTTCAAGCCCTAGGGTTTTAGCCAAGTAGGTAGTGGATTGCACCAAGAGGTGATCCAGTGCTGCAGTTGTATCTGAGCTGTGTACAGGGTCAACGGCAGCACAAATACGCTCACCTTTCCATGCGCCAGGACGCACCAGCCACAGGGGTGCTTTACATTGGCGAATCAACTGCCATGAAGTGTTGTTGAAGAATAAACGCTGCAATAAACCATGTGACGTTGCATCACGTAAAACCAAGTCAGGCTTGAGCTCATCAATGCGCTGTAAAATCATAGTGTGTAACGGCTTGCCCCAACGCACTTCAACAGTGACGGTTAAACCTTCATCACGTAAAGGCTGCGCCAGTTCATTGAGCCATTTTTGACGGTTTTCCATCAATGAATCACGTGCTTTCTTTTGTGCAGGGCCATCAAAAAAATACCCACCGTCCAGCGCTGAATTGTATTCGCACAGCAGTAATTCAATCGCTGATTTTGAGCGCTGAGCTACCCACTTTGCCCGCTCAAGCGAGGGCTGTGAGTTTTCTGTTGTGGGGTCAATCACCACTAAAAGTTGATGTAATTCCATAATAAAGCTCCTTGGCAAACAAGATATACAACACGAATTGAGTACGATAGCACAGGGTTGTTATTGCAACTGCAGACTAGCGTACCCTGTGTTTGAGATAAACTCTGGCTGTTGAGTATAGCTGTTTTAAAGTGACGCTAGGATTGATCTAGTCGGGGTTCTGGCAGTGTTTTTCTAAGTTGACGTAAAGCTGTCATCTGTTTGATCAGGGATTTACTGGACAGTGCTTGAGGTGGTGGGCGCATACACTGTGCAATAGAGCTGATGGGTAAACCGCTGAGTTGGCGTAAGAGTTGCCATTGGTCAACCACCACTCGTTCGAAAAAGTCAGGATCATGGCGTTGTGCATGCTGTTGAATATCCTTTTGTAAGGACAGCAATAAGCGGCGCTGACTGTTATATGAGAGCTGTGTCAGTGCCTGGAGTTGAGCTTTAGCCAGCCTGTGAGCACCAGTGCCGGATCTGCGTGTACGGGCTACATAACGTACCGTCCAGCCCAGTGCGCCAAGTGATAGGGCAAATATAACCCCGTACAGCACAGCAGTGGATGATTCCCAAAAGCTCGACGACCCTAGTGCTTGCGCATGATCGAGGAGCATCACTTCAGTATCTTGACTGAGATACCACAGCAGCCATGCATGATCATATTGAGCGATATAGTGCGGGTGCCATAGGGTCAAGTCGCTGAGCAGGGTGACCATGCCGTCGCCGTAGGTCAATTGCAGAATGTGCGTAGCGTGTGCACTGTTCGCCCAAGCGTGGCTGCGATTATCGCTGTCTTCAAGATGATAATCTGTATTGAACATAAAATAAGCCGGCGATTGCTCGTTTTCCAGATATAAACGGGTCAATGCTGCAAGGGGTATCGGCGATACGGCGTTTGGTGCACTCAGCTTGGCGCTGCGGCTCGCTGGGTCTGTGCGCAACTGTAAATCAATGCCCAGTTGTTGCAAAAAAGGCTGTGCTTGACCCTCAGTAGCATGCCCTGCAGAAACAATTAAATGACCGCCAGCACGCACCCAGTTTAAGAGTTCAGCCGTATGTTTGTTGATCAATGATGGCTGTATATTGAGTAAAAATAAACTGTGTTGACCCCGCCGCGCAGCGGGCAGTTGATCGAGCTGGAAGACTCTGCTCACCTTCAGGTCTTGCTCGCGTAAAAAAGCTGCTATAGCGGATGTCATCGGTCGCGCAGGCGCTGTATCAGTGCTTGAGTCGTGTTTGGCGACCATACTTTGCATGCTGTATTGCGCCTGTTCGCTGGTGAGCATTTGCTTGAGCATGCGTGGTGCATTGACTTGGGTTTCGTCAGTAACCTGCTCAGGTGCAGCGGATGCCAAGGTGTGAGCCTGTGTGTGTTGCGATAGCAATAATGCGCACAACACTAGGCTGAATTTGAGTGTGCTAACTCTGAGCGTAGCAGCGCACGTTATCGTTAACCTGCGCCACATCCAGATAAAATAATGACCGGTCAAGAGGTTGTATTCCTTGCCATTTAAGCGCTCATCCTTCTATGCAATGTCTATAGTGAAAACTGAGCTTAAGGGTGCAACTGTGCTGCGTGCTGTGTACCCTTTGTGGCGAATAATAGAGGCCACGCCCATGCTATTGATATTGCGCAGGATACGCCAGCATCTGCGCTGGGTTTGAGTGCGCGATTTGGAATTGACACTGCAGTTGAGGAGTTTACACGATGGCAGCTAGTATTTTTTGGTATGACTTTGAGACCACGGGTATTCAAGCGCATAGCGATCGGCCGATGCAAGTGGCGGGTATTCGCACCAACGAAGCGTTGGAAGAGATTGGTGAGCCGCTGAATATATATTGTCGGTTGGCGGATGATATTTTGCCACACCCAATGGCCAGCTTAATCACTGGAATCGGACCTGAAGTGTTAGAGCAGCAGGGACTCTTTGAGGCTGAGTTTATTGATCGACTGCAGCAAGAGATGATGCAGCCACAGACTTGTACCGCGGGTTTTAATAACCTGCGTTTTGATGATGAAATGACACGTGCCACTTTATATCGCAATTTTTATGATCCTTATGCGCGCGAATGGCAGGGTGGTAACAGCCGTTGGGATTTAATTGATGTGTTGCGTTGTACTTGGGCATTACGTCCTGAGGGGATTCATTGGCCAGAGCAAGAAGGGCGAGTCAGTTTTAAGCTAGAAAACTTTACAGCGGCCAATCATATTGATCATGGTCAGGCACATGATGCTTTAGCCGATGTACGCGCAACGATTGCGGTTGCACGGTTATTGCGTGAGCGCCAACCCAAATTATTTAATTATTTATATGCTTTGCGCCGTAAGGATGCGGTGCAAGAGCGCATCCGTTTGCTGCAGCCTATATTGCATGTATCAGGCATGTTTGCTGTGGAGCGCCATTGTTTAGCACCTGTATTGCCTTTAGCTTGGCATCCCACCAATCGCAACGCGCTGATTGTTTGTGATTTGCATGCTGATATCACACCCTTATTAACTTTGGATGCACAGGCACTCAAAGAGCGTTTATATACGCGCCATGATGAATTGGCTGAGGGTGAATCAGCGGTGCCCTTAAAGCTGATTCATATTAATAAAAGCCCAGTTGTTGCACCCATGGCTGTGTTGCGCGAGGAAGATATTCAGCGTTTAAATTTTGATCAAGCGCTGTGGCAGACGAATCTGCAGTTATTAAAAGACTCGCAGGCACAATGGCAAGATAAATTAACTGTGGTCTATCAGGAGCAGCGAGAGTTTGCGCAGAGTGATCCAGAGCAGCAATTGTATGGCGGTTTTTTAAAGCCAAGAGACCGCAAGCTGTGCGAGCAAGTGCGTCGCGCTGAGCCTGATCAATTGCAGCCTGAGCGCTGGCCTTTTGATGATGCGCGTCTTGCACCTTTATTAGTGCGCTACCGTGCGCGCAACTATTATGACACGCTCAATGAATTGGAGCGCGAGCAGTGGCAGCAGTTTTGTCAGGCGCGTTTAACAGGTGAACACCTGGGTGCGCCATTAAATATAGCTGAGTACTTGGCAGCTTATGCACAGTTAACTGCAGAGCAGCAAGCGCATCCTGCGGTGCAGGCTTGGTATGAGTACACTCAGAAAATTCAAAATAATTTTAAACTATAAACAGCCGCTCAATAAGTTGAGTGTCTGGGCCAAACAAAAACGCCCTACTTTAAAGTAGGGCGTTGATATCATCATGCCATTGCTGGCTTAATGCTTTAAAGCTGTATCAGTCCAGCAAAGTAACCCAAGACTCGACAGTATCGCCACCCCATTTAGCTTTCCACTCTTTTAAAGTCTTATGATTGCCACCTTTAGTTTCAATCACTTCGCCATTGTGTGGGTTGTTATAACGCTTAGTTTTGCGAGGGCTGCGTGTGCGAGTGACTTTAGTTGAACCGCTGTCACGGGCTGACTGTGGATCAATAATAACAGTAATGTCACGTAGTGACTTATTGTACTCAGCCATTAATGCACGCAGCTTTTCTTCAAACTCGAGTTCTTTTTTTAACTTGCCGTCTTGTGACAGGTTTGCTAAACGGTTTTCGAGTTCTTTAATACGTTCTTTAGTTTCGCGAAATTCATTAATCAATGACATTTGGAAAAATCCTATAAGTGAATGTTCAGTATAAAATTAAGGATTGTTGAGCGCGTCCGTAGTCACTAGTTAGCCAGTGAAACTCTATAAAACTCCAGTATGCACAAAATAGCTACAAGCCAATTTGTGATCCCTTAATAGTCAGTGATCATAAACCTATGTATCGAATATGTAAAGAATATCAATTGTAAATTGATGTTAAGTTTAAACTTAGAGGAAAAGTTCAATAATTTAAGCTGTTTTTAATGTTATTTAGAGACTTGTTAAGTCTTAAGCAGATGAGTTTTTCTATTTAGCACTTTAGAGGGAATGATTTTACATAAAGAGCCTTATGCAATACGTTTTTGTAAAGTATGGGCTGCCAGCTAAGGCGGCATGATTGTCTGACCCAAAGCATTGATTGCTGACTCGGCTGTCACATAGCGGTAGAATGTAGGTTATGTGTTGTTATTTATAGACATTCTTTTGTTGGAGTTTTGCATGCGCACGTTTCGCCTTATTATTGCTTGTCCAGACCGTGTGGGAATTGTGGCTAAAGTCAGTAACTTTCTGGCTACATATAACGGTTGGATTCATCAGGCGAGTCATCACTCTGATGTACACAGTGGCTGGTTTTTTATGCGCCACGAAATTCGTGCTGAGTCACTACCTTTTGACTTGGATGGCTTTAAACAAGCCTTTACACCGATTGCCAATGAGTTCTCTATGACATGGAGTGTCAATGATTCAGACGTGAAGAAGCGCGTGGTGTTAATGGCCAGTCGCGAATCACATTGCTTGGCTGATTTACTGCATCGCTGGCATCGCAATGAGCTCGACTGTGAGATTCCCTGTGTGATTGCCAACCACGATGATCTACGCAGTATGGTCGAGTGGCACGGTATTCCTTTTTACCATGTACCGGTGGACCCTCAGAATAAAGATGTCGCATTCGCGGAAGTCAGTCGCTTGATTGATGAGCATGAGGCAGATTGCGTGGTGCTGGCGCGTTATATGCAAATTTTACCGCCTGAACTGTGTGAGAAATACCATGGGCGGGTGATTAATATCCATCACAGTTTCTTGCCTTCATTTATCGGAGCTAAGCCCTATCATCAAGCGGCATTGCGCGGTGTGAAGCTGATTGGTGCCACCTGCCATTATGTGACGCAAGATTTAGATGCCGGACCGATTATTGAGCAAGATGTGGTGCGTGTCAGTCATCGCGATAGCGTTGAAGATATGGTGCGTAACGGTAAAGACGTTGAGAAAATGGCGCTGGCGCGCGGTTTGCGTTATCACTTACAAGATCGCGTGATGATTCACGATAATAAAACCGTCGTCTTTGACTAGTTTCTATACGAGCTTGTGCGTTGCCGCGGGGAGGGCGAGATGAGTGCTGATGAGGCAATACATGACTGTCTGCAGCATGCTGCAGCGCAGCCCGTCCCTGTCATAGGTGAGGGCTGTGCGCAACGTTATGATCCACAGGCTTTAAGTGATCAGCACGGCGTTGATTTTTCTGCCGCCGTGCTGTTGCGTGCGCAATATTGTGTGCCCAGTAGCGCTGAAGAACGACTCGATCATAAATCACATCGAGTGCACAGCGCATAGCCTATTTAATCAAGGTCGCACTCAATTGAGCATCTTTTTGACGGCTTGCTCTTCTTTGATTAACGCTTGTTCGCGCGCATCAATACGCGCTGCACGGGTAAAGTTATTGTTGGCCCGTCGTTTTGCATAGCCCAGTTGCTCAATCGCTTGAGTGTAGTCACCGACACGTGAGAAAAACTCGGCCCGCGCTTCATGCAAACCAATAATATTATTGGCTAAGCCACGCACTTCAGCCACTTCAAACCAGATGTCTGGATCGTTGGGGCGTTGTTTGAGAATTTGATTGATGGTTTTTTCAGCTTGGGCAATGTTGTTTTGCTTGAGCAGGATTTCATATTTGGCATGGTGCAACGGAAAATTATTGGGGTTGCGTTGCAGTAAGTCGTCGACACGCTGATGTGCTTGAGAGAATTGATTGCGACTGAGATTAATATCCACGCCTGCTAGATTATAAATAATACTGTTGGGGACTTTTTTTAATAGAACATCTAAGTTTTGTTGTGCTTCATCGAGCTTATTGCTGCGGATTAAGGCTAAGACTAGGCCGTAGCGTGCCGCATCCAAGCTTGAGTCATCCTCGAGCATGCTGCGAAAACGCTTGAGTGCTATGCCTGGGGTTTCTTCGAATGTCAGCTGCACACGAGCACGAATCAGTTGGTAGTACAAACTATCGACAGTGCCTTTGCCATCATATTGTTCGGCGCGGTTGCGGGTATCGGCGATACGCGATTCGGAAACTGGGTGCGTTAGTAAAAATTCAGGTGGCATACGGTCGTAGCGGTATTGACGCATCAAGCGCTCGAACATGCTGGGCATCGCACGCGGATCAAAACCCGCTTTATACAAGTTGACCAAGCCGATACGGTCTGCTTCTTGTTCATTTTGTCGTGAGAAACGACGTTGCTCTTGAATGGCAGCCGCTTGTGTGGAAGCAATAGCGGCCATACCTAGATCACCGCCCCCGGCTGCGGCTGCAATAACGCCGGCCAGCATCGCAGCCATTAAAGGAACTTGTAAACGCTTTTGTGCTTCAAGGCCACGGGCAAAGTGGCGTTGTGATAAGTGCGCCAGTTCGTGAGCCATCACAGATGCATATTCTGCCTCAGTGTGAGCATGTAGCAATAAACCGCCATTGACACCAATAATGCCACCCGGCGCGGCAAAGGCGTTCAGTTGTGGACTGGCGAGTAAAATAAACTCAAGCCTGCGATCATTGAGTTGACTGGTTTGCGCGAGTCGATGCACGCTGGACTCGACGTAATCTTTCAGTAGTGGGTCTTCAAGCTGGCGCACTTGGCCGCGTAATATACTTAACCAGGCTCGACCGAGTTGATGCTCTTGCTCGGGAGATACAATAGCAGAGCTTGAATCACCCAGTGAGGGTAAGTCAAAGGCTTGAGCAGGCTGAGTGAACAGGCAAGCCAGCGCTAATAGAGCAGGGCGTAACAGGGTCATGGCACTCTCTTTGCAAAATAAGCAATGATATATACGCTACAATGCGCGCGATAAGTGAGCAAGCCTAATAGTTGAAATAGGTACGAGCATCACTTTGACACAGTCGTAGGATAAATGTTCTTAGATTAAATGGTGTTTTTAATGAGTGACACGCCGTTGCAATATGATGCTGAAGTGGATGCCCAAGGTTTAGCCTGTCCAATGCCATTATTAAAGGCGAAATTAGCGCTCAATGCTTTAGCTGCGGGTGGGGTGCTAAAGGTCATAGCCACGGATGCGGGTTCGCAGCGTGACTTTCGATCCTTTGCCCAGTTGGCTGGGCACAGCCTACTGCATGAAACAGTTGAGCAGGCTGTGTTTACCTATTGGTTACGCAAAGGCGGTTAATGCGTGTTAATGGCCTGCATTTAGAGCTTGTGCCGCCGCTAAAACTTGCGCTGCGTGCCCCGCAACTTTGACTTTGCGCCATTCGTGACGTAACACGCCAGCTTGGTCAATTAAGAAAGTGCTGCGTTCTATACCGAGGTGCTCTTTTCCGTAGAGTTTTTTCAATTTAATCACATCAAATTGCTTGCACAGGTTTTCTTCGCCGTCACTGATCAACTCAAAAGGAAAGCCGTGCTTGGCTTTGAAGTTTTCATGCACGCGCAGCGTATCGCGCGATACACCTAAAATGATCGTGTTAGCGGCAGTGAATTGCTCATGTAAATCACGAAAGTCTTGGCTTTCAGTTGTGCAACCCGGGGTGTTGTCTTTAGGGTAAAAATACAGCACCACCTGTTGTCCTGCGAGTTCTTTTAACTCAATGGTGCGCTCGCTGGTGGCGGCGGCAGTAAAGTTATCGATCGGTTGATTTAACATCTAGATCCTCAGACTTAAGGTGTTTGTGGGCGCCATGGCTCGATTAAAGCATCTAAATTAAGGGCGTCGGCAAAATCAAGAAACTGATCACGTAACCAGTTGATTTGTGTCGAGGCCAGCAGCGTGACGGTAATCGTTGCGTTGAGCATGGTGGTGTCGGTTTGCGGTGCTTGATAGGTATCATAGGTGATGTTTTCCAAGCCAATCTGATGATCCGCAAAAAACTGGCATAACTCAGCTAAGATGTCGGGCTGGTACAGCGCGCTGACATAGACAATATAGGGCAGTGCTTGTGGGCGAGCTTCTTCATCCTCGCTGCGGGTATGGGTCAGTTGTAAATCGTGGCGTTTGGCCAGCGAGGGTAACGCACTTTCAAGACGTGCTAGAGCATCCCAAGTACCGCCTGCTTGCACAATCAATACGCTGTATTGACCGTGGCGTGTTAAGCGACTGCTGACCACCGAGCAGCGGTTTTCTTGACAGGTGCGGCAAATTACGTTGGTCAGTTCCAGAGGATCACGCCCCATGGCACTGATAAGTACATATTGTTCACGTAAGGGTAGTACAGACATTCAGCATTCCAAAAAGTTAATTGTGACGTATTTTACGCCGCTCAATGCACTAGAGTAACGAAAAGGATGGGTAAGTGGAATGCTCAAAGACACGAGCAGTGCTTGTGCAAGCTCAAAGGCATCAGTAACATTACCAACCTATGATATTTCTATTCTAATTTTGCAGGAGCGGTTGCATGATTTCGGGCAGTATGGTCGCAATAGTCACGCCCATGGATGCGCAAGGCGCACTTGATTGGCATGCATTGACTCAGTTGGTGGATTTTCACCTTAAAGAAGGCACCAACGCTTTAGTGGTTGTGGGTACTTCAGGTGAGTCCGCTACATTAAACGTTGCTGAGCACGTTGAAGTGATTCGTCGTGTGGTTGAGCAGGTGAATGGCCGCATTCCTGTGATTGCCGGTACAGGAGCCAACTGTACGCGTGAAGCCGTTGAATTGACGCGTAATGCTAAAAGCGTGGGTGCAGATGCATGCTTGTTAGTGACGCCGTACTACAATAAACCGACTCAAGAAGGCCTGTATCAGCACTTTAAACATATTGCTGAGACGGTTGATATTCCACAGATTCTATACAACGTTCCAGGCCGCACAGTATGCGATATGCTAGCCGATACAGTGGTGCGTTTGTCAGCGATACCCAATATTATTGGTATTAAAGAAGCCACCGGTGATATTGACCGGGCTAAAGATATTATTGCCCGCGTAGACAGTGATTTTTGTGTGTATTCAGGTGATGACGCCACAGCATACGAGCTGATGCTGGCGGGTGGTAAAGGTAATATTTCTGTGACAGCTAATATTGCACCACGGGCCATGAGTGAGCTGTGTCAGCTGGCCATGGCGGGTGATGCGGTGGCGGCTAAAGCGCTCAATGACCGTTTGATGCCGCTGCATGAGAATTTGTTTTTAGAAGCCAATCCAATCCCAGTGAAATGGGCGCTGTACGAGATGGGCTTGATCCAAGAAGGTATTCGCTTGCCGCTGACTTGGTTCAGTGAGCAGTACCATGACACTTTACGCCAGGCCATGCGTCAGTCCGGTATTTTGAATTAATCTGAGGTTTTAAAACGCATGAAGCGATTTGCTGGAATATGTGTGTTAGCAGTGTCTGCTAGCAGCCTAACAGGCTGTGGAATGCTGTGGGGTGATAAGGGTTATTTTCGTGACCGCGGTGGTGACTATTTAGAGGCACGTCCTACACCTGCAATGCAGTTACCTGACGATGCGAAAGTCAAACATCTCGATCCTCTGTTACCGATTCCACATCGTATCGCTTCTGCGCAGCAGGATAAGGACTATCAAGTTCCACGTCCGCAGCCGTTACCGACCGATGGTGTGTTGGGTGACTTCAGTTTGCAAAAAAGCGATCAGTTAAGCTGGATTATTGCGCAGCGTATTCCGGCCCAAGTTTGGCCCGTGGCACAGCAGTTCTTTGAAACCAACGGTTTTAAAATTGCTGATGAGCGCCCGCATATTGGCGAGTTTGTCACACAGTGGCAAGCGCCTAACGAGCTGAACGCAAGCTTAGTGCGTCAGGTTTGGGGCACGCCGCCAGCGGATGTCAATATGCGCTTTCGCGTGCGTATTGATCCGGGTGTGCAACGCAACACCAGTGAGATCTTTATCTATCAAGCTCAGCGCAGTTTAAAAGCGCCATCGGATGCAGTATGGACGGATAATAAAACTACCGGTGCTGCAGCAGAAGGTATTTTAGCTGAGCTCAATACTTACTTGGCGCAACGTGATGAGAAAGGTGATTCATTCTCTTTGTTAGCCAGCAAAACCTACGACACGCCTAAGCGCGTTGTGGTTTTAGACAGCGGTAATGGTGTGAAGGTGTTACGTCTTGATGCCAGTTACGATCGCGCTTGGTCGAGTGTAGGACGAGCATTAAACGCTGCAGATATCGCTGTTGATGATCTCAATCGCAGCACAGGTTTGTACTATATTGACTTAGCCAAAAGCGCTGAGAAAAACGAGCCTGGCTTCTTTAAACGTTTATTCAGCTCAAAGAAAAAAGCGCCTGAGCAAGACAGTGGCGAGCGTTATATCTTGCGTCTAACTGCCATTAATAAGCAGGTGTTCGTGAGTGTTGAGCGTGATCTAGACACCTTGGCGTCCGCTGAAGTGACTGAGCGTATCTTAGAAAAAGTACGTACATATTTAGACTAAACCATTGCCCCGTCAATGATCCAGCAGGCGAAACTTAGATTTCGCCTGCTGCGTTTCCAACTATAGGATTTTTGCAATGAGCAACCAGCCTCAACTGAGCCTTAAAAAACTGTACTCAGGCAAAGTGCGTGACTTATATGAAATTGATGCACAGCGCATGCTGATGGTCGCTAGCGATCGTTTATCTGCATTTGATGTGATTTTAGAGCAGCCTATTCCAGAAAAAGGCAAGATTCTGACTGAAATCTCCAATTTTTGGTTTGATAAATTAGCTCATCTGATTCCCAATCATTTCACTGGCGATCAGGTTGCCGATGTAGTCAGTGCACAAGAATTGCCTTTAGTTGAAGGGCGTGCAGTGGTGGCTAAGCGCTTGCAGCCTGTGGCTGTAGAGGCCATTGTGCGCGGTTATTTAGTGGGTTCGGGTTGGAAAGAGTATCAGCGCAGCGGCACGGTCTGTGGAATTGAACTACCGCAGGGCTTACAAGAAGCGCAAAAGCTGCCTGAGCCGATTTTTACACCCTCGACGAAAGCTGAGGTGGGTGATCACGATGAAAACATCAGCTTTGCTCAGTGTGCTGCAATTATCGGTGATGATTTAGCTGCACAAGTGCGTGATGTCTCCATCAAGCTGTACCAAGCTGCAGTTGAGTACGCAGCGACGCGCGGCATTATTATTGCCGATACCAAGTTTGAGTTTGGTTTAGATGCCGATGGCACGTTGACCTTAATGGATGAGGCGCTAACGCCTGACTCCAGTCGTTTTTGGCCGGCTGACAGCTACCAAGTCGGTACCAATCCACCCAGTTTTGATAAGCAGTTTGTACGCGACTGGCTCGAAAGCAGTGGCTGGGATAAAGAGCCGCCTGCACCTGCGATTCCAGCAGATATTGCACAAAAAACGGCAGATAAATACCGCGAAGCATTACTGCGTTTAACCGAATAAAACGCGCTGTGTTGAGCGATTTGAGTTGTTCTTTGTGTGTTAAGTAAGGTTCTTCATGTCCGCATCATTTGTTCATCTACGTGTGCATAGCGAGTTTTCATTGGTTGATGGCTTGGTACGCATCAAACCGCTGATTAAAGCGGTCAGTGAGGCAGGGATGCCAGCTGTAGCTGTTACAGACCAGAGTAATATGAGTTCGCTGGTTAAGTTTTACACCGGCGCGCAAAAAGGTGGGGTTAAACCCATTTGTGGTGCGGATATTTGGCTGGCCAGCGCCGAAGAAGAAGGGCCTTTAACGCGGATGACCTTACTGGTGATGACGCCAGAAGGTTATCGCAACTTAACGGAGCTGATCTCCCGAGGTTTCACCCAAGGTCAGCAGCAGGGCTTGGTCGTGATTGAGCGCGACTGGGTGAAAGAGGCGGCGGCAGGGCTCATTGCTTTATCGGGCGCTAAAGAAGGTGACGTGGGGCTTGCTCTGTTAGCCGGTGAAACAGCTAAGGCTGAGCAATTGCTGAGTCATTGGCGCGAGGTCTTTGATAATCGCTTTTACTTGGAGCTGCAGCGCACTGAGCGTCCCAATGATGAAGAGCATGTGCATGCGGCAGTGGCTATCGCCGCGCGTTTGCATGTGCCTGTGGTGGCAACCAATGATGTGCGGTTTTTAAAGCAAGATGATTTTGCTGCTCATGAAACGCGCGTATGTATTGGTGAGGGGCGCGCTTTAGATGATCCGCGTCGTCCTCGCACCTACTCCGAACAGCAGTATTTAAAAAGCCCTGAGGAAATGGCGCAGCTGTTTGCCGATATTCCAGAAGCTTTGCACAACAGTGTCGAGATTGCTAAACGCTGTAATATCGAAGTGCAGTTAGGGACGCACTTTTTACCTGATTTCCCTGTGCCTGAAGGCATGACTATTGGTGATTATTTACGTCATGTGTCCTTTGAGGGGCTTGATGAGCGTCTGTCGGTTACCTTACCCAAAGACACGCCTGATTATGATGCTAAGCGTAAAGTGTATGACGATCGCCTGACCTTTGAGCTGGATATTATTATCCAGATGGGTTTCCCCGGTTACTTTTTAATCGTGATGGACTTTATCCATTGGGCGAAAAATAACGGTGTTCCCGTAGGACCTGGCCGTGGATCGGGTGCCGGCAGTTTGGTGGCGTATGTGTTGCACATCACCAATATCGACCCCTTGTTATATGACTTACTCTTTGAGCGCTTCCTCAACCCTGAGCGGGTTTCCATGCCTGACTTTGACGTCGACTTTTGCATGGATGGTCGCGACCGAGTCATTGAGTATGTGGCCAATACCTATGGCCGCGAAGCGGTCAGCCAGATTATTACCTTTGGTACGATGGCGGCAAAAGCCGTGGTGCGCGACGTGGCGCGTGTGCAAGGTAAAGCCTATGGCTTAGCCGACCGCCTGTCTAAAATGATTCCCTTTGAAGTGGGCATGACGCTGGGTAAAGCCTTCGAAGCGGAAGAGCCCCTGCGTGATTTTTTAGCCGTCGATGAAGAAGCGGCTGAAATTTGGGAGATGGCGTTAAAGCTTGAAGGTGTTACGCGTGGTACGGGTAAACACGCCGGTGGTGTGGTGATTGCCCCCACTAAGTTGACCGATTTTTCGCCGGTATCCTGCGATGAAGATGGCAGCGGCTTAGTGACGCAGTTTGATAAAGATGACGTCGAATCTGCTGGTTTAGTGAAATTTGACTTCTTGGGCTTGCGCACGCTCACCATTATTAAATGGGCCTTAGAAAACATTAACCGCGATCGTGCTAAAACCGATGAGCCGCCGTTGGATATTGATTTTATCCCGCTGGATGATGCGCCGACTTACCATATGCTGCAGCGTGCGGAAACCACGGCCGTGTTCCAGCTTGAGTCGCGCGGTATGAAAGAGCTGATCAAAAAGCTCAAGCCCGACTGCCTCGAAGACTTGATCGCTTTGGTGGCTTTGTTCCGCCCAGGTCCCCTACAGTCAGGCATGGTTGATGACTTTATTAACCGTAAGCACGGCCGTGCTGAACTCTCTTACCCGCATACAGATTATCAATATGACGGATTAATCCCGGTTCTTGCGCCTACTTACGGGGTTATTTTGTATCAAGAACAGGTGATGCAAATTGCTCAAGTGATGGCCGGCTATTCTTTGGGTGAGGCCGATATGCTGCGCCGTGCCATGGGGAAAAAACAACCCGAAGAAATGGCTCGGCAGCGTGGCGGTTTTATTGCCGGTTGTAAAAACAACAACATTGATGAGCATTTAGCCGGTAATATCTTTGACTTGGTGGAGAAATTCGCTGGTTATGGTTTTAACAAATCACACTCGGCCGCTTATGGTTTAGTGTCTTATCAAACAGCATGGTTAAAACAGCATTATCCACCGCAATTTATGGCTGCGGTATTATCGGCGGATATGGATAATACCGATAAAGTCGTTATTTTGGTGGAAGAGTGTCGCAGTATGAAACTGCGTATTGTGGCGC
>JAAZJF010000368.1 GCA_012800475.1 Gammaproteobacteria bacterium | reverse complement strand
TGGGGTGACATACGAAAATCCTCTTCTAAGTGCGGGCGGTCATTATAGGATGAAAACGCTTTCAGTGGTGATTCAGACTAGTGGTGCTATCTTATGACAAGGCAGCATCAAGGTCTTCTAAGGTAGAGACAATTGTTTCAACTATATGCGGGTCGAACTCAGCACGATCGTTTTCTTCATGCGTTCCTTTGTTTAGGAAGAGCCATTCGCGTGAATCACCATTCAGCCCCAACAAAGTATTAAGAGGAACAACCCCAAGCAGGGTTATACTTTTCGTTTTGAACACAGGGCGGTTTCTAGATCCGAGTGCAACACTGTTAATGAGTTGACGTGGGGCCATTATCGCACAATGCCATCTCTTCCTGGCCGGGGCTATCCTTGCAAGCGAGCAGTAAGTTGAGCCAAGCCCTCTGACAAATCCTCAAGCACCTTACTGGCATCTGCTGTCAGCTCTGTCTCCGTCTGGGTGGTAGCCGCTATATCCGTAATCTCGGTGATGTTGCGGGCAATATCTTCAGACACGCTCGTCTGTTCTTCTGCTGCAGTGGCTATCTGGCGGTTCATATCGCGAATCCGCTCTACCGCCGAAGCAATCTCTTGAAGGCTGTTACCAGCTCGATTTACCTGCTGCATGCTTTCATCACTTCTGACTCTGCCTGACTCGATAGCTTTCGCAGCATCGTGGGCACCGCTCTGTACACTACTGATAATGCTCTGTATCTCTGCCGTTGATTCGCTGGTCCTGTGTGCTAAGGTGCGAACTTCATCGGCTACTACAGCAAAGCCCCGGCCAGCTTCACCAGCCCGGGCAGCCTCGATAGCGGCGTTGAGCGCCAACAGGTTGGTCTGATCTGCTACGTTCTGGATCACCTCCAGTACAGTCCCAATCCTACCGCTGTCTTCCTCCAACCTGTGAATGACCTCTGCGGTGGCCTGTATCTCGCTCAGGAGCTCTTGCATCGACCCGATAGCCTGTGTCATGACGGTACTGCCGTCCTGTGAGCTGAAGTCTGCCTCATCGGCCGCTACGGATGCCTGTGACGCATAGCGAGCAACCTCACCGGCGGTAGCAGACATCTCCTGCATAGCCGTGGCCACCTGGTCGGTACGACTGAACTGCTCGTTCGTGCTGTGCTTCATCCGGGTAGCAACTGTATTGAGCTCGCCACTGGCGCGGTTAAGCTCATTCGTTGTCCGTCCCAGACCGGCAGCGGTCTCGCCCAGGAATTCCCGGAGCTGGTTTGCGGCCCGGGCCAGAATGCCGATCTCATCCTGACGGGTTGAGGAGATCTCCTCATCAAATTTCCCATTACTGAGCTGTTCGATCTTACCAATCAAACCTGTGATTGGATTAACCAGCTGCCGGCCAATGAGCCAGATGGCAACAGCTGTAATCACCAGGAAGGCGATTATCATGAATACCAAGGCGGCGGTTACCACCGAGTTAGCGCTCTCTCTGATCTCAATCACTTCTTGAGCAACCAGGTTGTTGATGTCTAGCACCAGCTGCTCCATCTGATCGCTAGTAGCTCGGTCAATTCCTCTCACGGCCGTATCGCCGTACGTTGGATCAAGGCCTCCGCTTATAAACTCCTGCAGCCCATCTTGGTAAAGGCGCCCAAGATTTTTGTGCTCATCGAGTACCGAGTGGACATTACGATCGAGCTCGCCCGGCAAGCCGAAAGCAGCTACCCGGGAAAGCAGGGCCTGCACTTCGCGCTCCTGATCCTGGAACTGTCTCCAGTAGCGGTCCCGGTCGGACTGAGAGCTCCCGCGCAGCAGGACGTTCTTCCATTCCTGCACCTGCGTCTTGAAGCTGACGTTAGCTTCATTGATAAGGCTGGCCATCTGTTGCGGCCCCTCAATGATCTCTCGGTAGCTGCGCAATTCTTGAGACAGTGAAAAGAACCCGGCC
>JAAZJF010000048.1 GCA_012800475.1 Gammaproteobacteria bacterium | reverse complement strand
TTGCATAGCACCACATCGAGACTATTGGCCGGCTCAGCGCCTAAGCCATCACCAGCATAGAGAGTGACTTCACGCTCGCTTAGGGCGTGCTGCCAGTTTTCCTGTGCTGATTGCACCGCCATATATGACTCGTCAACTAACACCAGCTGTGCGTGCGGGTTGTGGATGGCGCACACCAGACCTAACACGCCATTGCCACAGCCTAAGTCCGCGACTCGAGCATCACCTAAGTTCTTGGGTAAATGTGGCAGTAAAAAGCGTGTACCAATATCCAGAGCTTCACGGCAAAACACACCGGCATGGTTGCGCAGACTCAGCTGCGGTTGCTCCAGTGAATAGACGCTGGGGTAGGGTGATTGTGCTTGGGTGATCTGTGTCGGGGTAACAAAGAGTAAGCGCGCTTTTTTTTCTGCCAAACTGGCTTGGACTGGACCTAAATAACGCTCAAGCAAATCGCCTGCCGAGCGTGGCAGATGTTTGACCATCGCAGCCGCCACAATCAGCGTGTGTGTGGTGATATGACTTTGTAAGCGAATCAATTGCTCCTCAAGTAAAGCCAGGGTCTTGGGGATGCAAATCAATACGCAGTCATAAGGTCCAGCTAGGGGTTGGTTTGACTTAATAATATGCACGCTGTTTTCATCAAGCTGATTGCGTTTTAGATTATTGCGCAGACCTTGGTGTGCTAAAAACGAATCGCCGCTGCTGTGGACGGTCATCTGCGTACACAAACTTGCAGCCAAAGCACCGAAGCTGTCATTGAGTACTAAAGTGCGCGGGTTGGCGGGCAGTGTGCAGCCGCCAAGATGCTTAAGTAAGTATTCATCGGCTGCATCAAAGGCTTGCAAGGGGCTGTTGTTTTGTTCTGGATAGCGCAGCAGGTCAAGTTGGGCAAAGTGAGTATTCAATATAGGCATAGAGATCGCAGGTGTTTGTTTGGCCAAAAATGGCGTATGAATAAGGGTGTCTATTCGTTAATGAGGTGCAGTATGAACGCGACACAAGAAAAGTTCACCCGACAAACTGTGACTCACCTGCATACATGGACGCCCAGCCTGTTTAGTTTCCGCTGTACGCGCGATGCTGGCTTTCGTTTTACCGCAGGTCAGTTTGCACGTTTGGGTGTGCGTAAACCCAGTGGCGCTATTGTTTGGCGTGGTTATTCGATGGTGTCGAGTCCGTTTGATGAGTTTTTAGAGTTCTTCTCCATTGTGGTACCTGGAGGAGAGTTTACCAGCGAGTTGAGTCAGCTGGAGGTGGGTGATGAGATTTTAATTGAGAAACAAGCGCATGGCTTTTTAACTTTAGATCGTTTTGTTGATGGCGATAATTTATGGCTGCTGGCAACCGGTACCGGTCTTGCACCTTTTTTATCGATGCTGCAGGATTTTGAGGTGTGGCAGCGCTTTGAGCGTATTGTTTTAGTGTATAGCGTACGTACAGAAGATGAGTTGGCGTATACAGATTTACTGAACGAGATCTTAACTCGTGATTATGTAGCGCAGTATGCGCATAAACTGACTTTTGTGCCCGTGGTGACTCGTGAAGAAGTGGGCGGATGCTTACAGGCGCGCATCACCGATGCATTGGAGTCGGGCGCACTGGAGCACCATGTGGGTCTGACGATGCAAGCGCAGTCATCGCGAGTCTTGTTGTGTGGGAATCCGCAAATGGTGGAGGATTGTCGCATGTTGTTGCAAAAGCGCGATATGCAATTGTCCTTGACACGTCGCCCTGGTGCAGTCGCTGTTGAGAATTACTGGTAACGGCTACTTTCAGCTTTAGCCTTGAGCCTGCCAAACCTGTGCGTCGGGTCGGCAGGCGTTATCTCAGTGTCTTAAGCAGCCAACTCGCCGGCTGGACCAAAGAACTCGTAGTGAATATGGCTGTCGGCCATATTGCGCGCTTTAAGTAGACGCCACACATGTGACAGCATCGGTGTTGGGCCGCACAGGTACACTTCGCTTGGGCGATCGCCGATCAGTTCATCGAGCAGTGCTTGGTCAATAAAACCTTGGCTTTGATGGGTGTTGTTTATCAGATCCTGCGCGCTAGGGTCACTTAAACGCAGGTGTGTGGTTAAGTTGGTGTGCTGACTTTGCAGCTCAGCAATCTCGTCAGCAAAAGCACGCACTGAACCGTTGATGGCGCACTGTAATAAAATAATGTCACGATCGCTGTGTTCAGCTAACGCGCTGTGTAGCATGGATAAAACAGGCGTAATACCCACACCACCCGCAATAAACACCAAAGGACCCTGATCATGCTGTGGGGTTTTAAAGGTGAATTCGCCGCACGGTGGAGCCAATTCGACAACATCACCGACTTGCAGTTGATCATGCACATAGTTGGAGCACACACCATCGGGTGTATTGGGTGCTAAAGCTAATTCACGTTTGACACTGATGCGATAGTGCGTGTCACCGGCGCGATTGGACAGACTGTAGTTGCGCATAATGGCTGTGCCGCCCTCAGTGGGTGTCACACGTAGGGTGATGTATTGACCTGGCAGATGAGCTTGGAGCGCTTGGCCATCTTCTGCTGCGAAGTAGATGGACGTGATATTGTCGCTGGCCGCTTCACGTTGACTGACAACAAAACGCTTAAAGCCATTCCAGCCATATTCAGCGACTTGGTCAGCGTAAATGGCTTTTTCACGCGCAATAAATAAATCGGCTAATTGATTATAGGCTGCGGCCCAGGCATCGATAATATCGGGTGTTGCGTCATCGCCTAATACTTCTTTGATGGACGACAGCAGATTGGTACCCACAATAGGGTAGTGCTGTGGCTGAATACCTAAAGAGGCATGTTTTTGGGCGATGAGTTCGACAGCGTCTGCCAGCACACCAGGGTTTTCAATATGTTTGGCATAGGCGCAAATTGCTGCGGCTAGAGCGCGCTGCTGACCGCCGGTTTTTTGGTGTGCAGGGTTAAAGAATGAGCGAACTTCAGGGTTCTCACGAAACATGCGTTCATAAAAATGACGCGTCAGTGCTTCACCGCCGGCGTCGAGTACGGGGACAGTGGCTTTGATAACATCGAGCTGAGCTTGAGTAAGCATGGTGTTCTCCTGAAAGAGGTATTTTACATACCTGTTTAAAACTGGCATATTAAATACCTCTTTCCAGTAGGTCAAGTTATGCAGCTCTCAACGCACACAGATTTTTCACTCAGAGTTTTGATTTATCTCGCGCTGCAAAAAGAATGCGTGCCGGTGACCGTGCACAATATTGCTCAGCACTATGGGATTTCTGCCAATCATGTGGCCAAAGTGGCGCAAACATTAACCCAGTTGGGGTACGTGCAAAGTGTACGTGGGCGCAATGGCGGTTTGATCTTGGCTGTGCCCGCGGCCAGTATCAATGTGGGTCAAATTGTACGTGCTGTAGAAAACTTAAAGTTGCTGGAATGTTTCGGTTCGGGAGCGAGCTGTCCAATTGAGCCAGTTTGTCAGTTGAAAAATATTTTACAGCAAGCGCAATTGGCTTTTTTAGCGACTTTGGATGAGTATTTTTTGGCTGACTTGATCGTGCAGCGTGCAGCTTTAGAGCAGCTGCTATTTAAGTCGGGGGGATAACGCCCAGCATATGCATTGAGCTATTGAGCTATCGGTGCGCTGGGGCGAGGCGGATGCTGCAGTGATCAATGAGATCAGTGTGCCGCCCTCCTTGGCAGCACATTAACGCTCTACAGCGTCACAGGTATTATGAGTAATTTAAGGCTGTTGTTGCTGTTTGAGTAAGTCGCGGATTTCGCTGAGCAAGACTTCTTCATTGCTTGGCGCAGGGGGTGCAGGAGGCGCTACAGGTGCTGCTTGAGCCACTGCTTCTTCGTGTTTAAGGCGGTTAATAACCTTAATGCCCATAAAAATAGCGAAGGCAATAATAATAAAATCAATCACGGTTTGGATAAACTTACCGTAAGCCACCACCACTGCAGGTAGGTCACCTTGAGCGGCTTTTAAGGTAATCACCAGATCACTAAAATCAACACCGCCAATTAAAATACCCAATGCTGGGGTAATAATATCGCCGACAAATGAGCTGACGATCTTACCGAACGCAGCACCAATAATGATACCCACAGCCATATCGACGACGTTGCCTTTGACAGCAAAGGTTTTGAACTCTTTGATGATGCTCATATTGTCTTCCTCGTTATTAAAGCTCTACGCACCGTGTTGGTGCGACACTATGTCACGCTATGCAGGTGATTATACCGCGCGAAATAGGTGATGGTATGTAGTGTGATGCAGAATAAATCCATGCTGTGTGAGTCATGCACAGCATGGATTATGTTGTTACTGAGTGCGGGCGACGGCAAATTGAGCCAGTTCAATCATGGCGTTGCGGTACTCTGATGCCGGAATTGCATCTAGGCATGCAATGGCGCGATTGGCGTACTCTTGTGCGAGTTTGGCGGTGTAGTCGAGAGCGCCGCACGCCTCAACCGCTGCACTGATTTGTGCTAAGTCTTCAATGCCGCCTTTTTGAATCGCTTTGCGTACTAAAGCCGCTTGCTCAGGTGTACCGTCGCGCATGGTGACGATCAATGGCAGCGTGGGTTTGCCTTCAGCTAGATCATCGCCCACATTTTTACCTAAGGTTTCAGCATCGCCGCGATAATCCAGCAAGTCATCGACCAGTTGGAAGGCGATGCCTAAGTTATCACCATAGGTGCGTAGCGCTTCAATATGCTCAGCAGGTGCTTGAGCTAAAACGGCTGCACTGTGCGTTGACGCTTCAAATAGCATGGCGGTTTTGCCGCGGATGACTTCCATATACGTGGCTTCAGTGGTGCTGGCATCGCGCACTTTAGTCAGTTGCAGTACTTCGCCTTCGGCGATAACGCGCGTGGCTTGTGAGATGATTTCCATCACTGGCAAGGAGCCTAAGCGCACCATCATTTCAAATGAGCGAGCATAGAGGAAGTCGCCGACTAAGACGCTGGGAGCATTGCCCCATTTTGCATTTGCAGTCGAGCGGCCGCGACGCAGGTCGGATTTATCAACGACATCATCGTGCAAGAGCGTTGAAGTGTGTAGAAACTCGATTACGCCAGCGAGTAAACGCAGATCATCATCCTGTTTGCCAACGGCATTACCAGCCAGTAAAACAAGCAGTGGACGCAAACGTTTGCCGCCGGCGGAGATAATGTAATCGCCGATTTTTTCTACCAAAGGAATGCGGGATGAAAGCTGTTGTTTGATGATGCTGTCAACGGCAGCAAAATCTTCTGCGACGATTTGGTAAAAAGCCTGTGGTTGCATGACTCTGCCTGCTCTAATAAGGTTGTGCGGCATGCTATGAGGCGCGCGGCTATCTGTCAAGGTAAGCACATACAGCGCTTGCGTCTATAAGTAACTGTGCGTACAATTCGCGCTCCTGAACTTTACTTGGGCAACTCCCTGCCTTACGCAATTGCAGTGCATCTTAATCCAATGCACAGCAGCCATGCCAACCGATACT
>JAAZJF010000305.1 GCA_012800475.1 Gammaproteobacteria bacterium | reverse complement strand
CCACTGGTTTTTGCTGTTTTGATGTCAATCTATATGGTTACCGCTATGACCTTTGTGATTACTTGGGCCAATACGGGTATGGGGGAGGGATTTTTACTGCGCTGGTTTAGAGCTTTTTATATTGCTTGGCCGATTGCCTTTGGCCTTATTATGCTGGGCGCGCCGCGCATTCAAAAATTTGTCGCCGGGCGTATTAAAAAAACCGCATAAACGACAGCCAGTCACAGCGCATACAGTGATTAAACTCTATGCGCTGCAGTGCGGTTGGGTTATTTAGCACTTACGTAAAATAACACTGCCTATCGAATAACCTGCGCCAAAAGAGCTGAGCACGCCAAGTGCGCCGCTGGCCAAATCATCTTGATGTAAATGTAAGGCAATCACCGACCCAGCTGAGCTGGTATTAGCATAGGTATCAAGGATAACCGGAGCCTCAGACGCACTGGCATCACGGCCCAATAGCTTACGTGTAATTAACAGGTTCATATTTAAGTTGGCTTGATGCAACCAAAACCGCTGTACATCGTGCACATCAATATCATTAGCAGCCAAATGTTCAGCAATTAAATTAGCGACCATTGGGCACACTTCACGAAACACCTTGCGCCCTTCCTGCACAAAGAGTTTATCTTGCGCATCACTGCCTTCATCCGCACAGCGGTTGAGGTAGCCTGCATTATTGCGAATATTATTAGAGAACTGCGTGACTAAGCGGGTGCTGACGACCTCAAATTGATGATTTGAAGTCGCATACTCTGCATCCTCTAAAATCACTGCAGTACAAGCATCACCAAAAATAAAGTGGCTGTCGCGATCACAGAAATTTAGATGGCCGGTGCATATTTCAGGGTTCACCATCAATACAGTGCGCGCTTGTCCAGCTTGAATCGCATTGGTGGCCGCTTGAATACCAAAGGTTGCCGAAGAACAGGCCACATTCATATCATAAGCAAAACCTTCAATACCTAAAGCAGCCTGCACTTCAATTGCAATCGCAGGGTAAGCACGCTGTAAGTTTGAGCAAGCGACAATGACGCCATCGATATCTGCCGCACTACGCCCAGCACGCTGCAACGCTTCTTTGGCCGCGACCATGGCCATTTCACAGAGAATGCCCCACTCGTCATTACTGCGCTCAGGAATATGAGGACGCATGCGCTGAGGGTTGAGAATACCGGCTTTATCTATAACAAAACGGCTTTTAATGCCTGAAGCTTTTTCAATAAAAGCTGAGCTCGATTCAGGCTGAGCCTCAATGGCACCGCTCGCAATTTGAGCGGCATGCTCAGCGTTAAACTGCTGTGACCATGCATTAAATGCAGCAACTAATTCATCATTAGAAATACTTTGCGCAGGCGTAAATAAACCTGTGCCACTGATTACGACTTTTTTCACGATCAATCCCCTACATAAGCCACGCTGGCTGCAGCTGTATTGGCGCTGCTCTAAATAAGCAATCAGCAACGCCTTATCATTTGCAATACAGTATAGGGCAGCTTTACAGGCCTTGAACACCTCTGACTGTAGAGTCACAGGTACACAGACCCAGGCATGATCAGGGATCAGAAACCTTGCACATCACAATGATCGACGCGAATCAATCCACGGCAACGACGCGCAACTCTTTCGGCATGGAGAAAGTCACATTTTCTGGGCGACCATCCAGCTCTTCAACAACCTGTGCGCCCCAGCTACGCAAACAATCAATCACGCCGCGCACAAGAACTTCAGGTGCTGATGCACCGGCCGTGACACCAATCACTGAGTCGGGTGTAAACCACTCAGGCTGCAGATCTTCAGCGCCATCAATCAGATAGGCTGGCGTGCCCATACGGTCAGACAGCTCACGCAAACGGTTGGAGTTGGAACTGTTAGGACTGCCGACCACTAGCACCACATCACAGCCATCGGCCAGCAGTTTTACGGCATCTTGACGGTTTTGTGTGGCGTAGCAAATATCATCTTTACGCGGCCCGCTGATGGCTGGAAAACGTGTTTTCAAGGCATCAATCACACGACTGGTATCGTCCATGGATAAGGTGGTCTGGGTGACAAACGCTAAGCTTTCAGGATTTTTCACCTGCAAGGTTGCGACATCAGCTTCGTCTTCAACCAAATAAACCTGCCCGCCATGACGCGCATCGTACTGCCCCATGGTGCCTTCCACTTCAGGATGGCCTGCATGACCAATCAGCACACACTCACGACCTTGGCTACTGTAGCGCACCACTTCCAAGTGCACTTTAGTCACTAAAGGACAAGTTGCGTCAAACACTTTTAAACCACGACGATCCGCTTCATCGCGAACGGCTTTAGACACACCGTGTGCGCTAAAAATAACGATATTATCATCGGGTACTTCATCAAGCTCTTCGACAAAAATTGCGCCACGCTCACGTAAATCTTCTACAACAAACTTATTGTGGACAACTTCATGTCGCACATAAATGGGCGGCTCAAACACCTCTAATGCGCGGTTTACAATCTCAATCGCACGGTCAACACCGGCACAAAAGCCACGTGGATTTGCTAATTTAATGCGCATTTATACCGCCCTCTCGATTTACAAACTGCTGTTGCTTACGGCAACAATTTTCACATCAAAGGTAATGACCTTACCTGCCAACGGATGATTAAAATCAACCGTCACCTGCTGATCATTAAAATCCTTAATGACACCGGGCATTTCACCGCCCGCGGCATCTTTAAAAATAACCAACACGCCGTAATCCAGCTCCATGCTGTCAAACTGACTGCGCGGCATAACCTGCACATTCTGCTCATTAGGTATGCCAAAGGCTTGCTCAGGCAACACTTCAAAGCTGCGCTCATCCCCTGCTTTTAAGCCAAACAAGGTGCGCTCAAAACCTGGCAACAAGCTGCTGTCACCCACGGTAAAGGTTGCTGGATCTTTCTCAAAGTTACTGTCGACGATATCGCCATTTTCAAACTTCAAAGCAAAATGCAGAGTTACTGTGCTGTTTTGCCCAATACGTTGTTCACTCATTGCTCTGTGCTCCAGTTGTGTTGCTATCTGCAGGTTTATTGCCGCGAAACATATCCAGCGCCAACATCACGGCACCCACCGTAATGGCGCTGTCGGCAATATTAAAAGCTGGAAAATACCACTGTGTTTTCCAGTGCACTAAAATAAAATCAACAACATGACCTAACACAACACGATCGTACAAATTACCAATCGCACCGCCTAACACTAAAGCTAAAGCAATCGCCAACCAGCGTTCATTGCTTTTTAGACGCTTGATCCATACCACCAAGATGATGCTGACCGCAGCGGCAATCACTGCAAAGAACCAACGCTGCCAACCGGCTTCATTGGCTAAGAAGCTAAATGCGGCGCCACGATTGTAGGCTAGCGTCCAGCTGAACAGATCAGGGATGACCACAATCTGTTCATACATATCCAGATGGCTCACAAACCAATGTTTGCTGATTTGGTCAGCGGCGATCACGATTAAGCTCAGCCACAACCATGCCAACTTACCAAAACGCGCAGCCATCAGTTTGCTCTCCTATCCATCACACCAGGGTTACGCATAATGGCGTACTTCACCTGCGCCATCTAAGTTATCCGCACAACGTGCACAGGCCTCTGGATGTGCAGCAACTGAGCCCACATCAGCACGGTGATGCCAGCAGCGTGTGCATTTTGGCTCTTCTGATTTGCTGATATGCAGCTTTAGGCCGGCAAGCTCAGTTTCAACAGCATCGGCTGGTGCTGCGCTTAAGTCAGCCACCTGCGCCGTTGAAGTGATCAACACAAAACGCAACTCATCGCCTAAACGATTGAGTTTTTCTGCCAAGGCTGCATCGGCATACAGCGTCACTTGCGCCTGCAAGTTACCACCGAT
>JAAZJF010000304.1 GCA_012800475.1 Gammaproteobacteria bacterium | reverse complement strand
GCTGAACAAGCAGAAAATTTAGGTGTTGAAGTTTATCCAGGCTTTGCTGCACAAGAAGCTTTGATCAACGAAGACGGTGCTGTATACGGTATTTTAACCGGCGATATGGGTGTTGACCGCGAAGGCAACCCTAAAGAAGGTGTGTACACACCCGGTATGGAATTGCGCGCCAAATACACTTTATTTGCTGAAGGTTGCCGCGGCCATATTGGTAAGCAACTGCTCAAACGCTACAACTTAGATAGCGAAGCCGATGCTCAGCATTACGGTTTAGGCATTAAAGAAATCTGGGATATTGATCCAGCTAAGCACGAAGAAGGTCTTGTTGTGCATACAGCGGGCTGGCCACTGGATGATGACAACCCAGGTGGTTCATTCTTGTACCACATTGAAAACAATCAAGTGGTTGTAGGCTTAATTGTCGACTTGTCTTACAGCAACCCGCATTTATCACCTTTTGATGAGTTCCAACGCTACAAGCATCACCCCGTCGTCAGCCAGTATCTTGAAGGTGGTACCCGTGTTGCTTACGGTGCCCGTGCTATTACTAAAGGTGGCTTAAACTCACTACCTAAGATGGTTTTCCCAGGTGGTGCTTTAATTGGTTGTGATTTAGGTACGCTCAACTTTGCCAAAATCAAAGGCAACCACACAGCCATGAAGTCGGGCATGTTAGCCGCAGAAGCTGCTGCCGACGCTATACTGCAAGGCCGTGAAGGTCAGGATGAACTCACAGCTTACGTGGATGCATTTAAATCCAGCTGGCTCTATGAGGATCTGTACACCAGTCGCAACTTTGGTCCAGCTATTCATAAGTTTGGTGCCGTATTGGGTGGGGCATTTAACTATGTCGATCAAAATATTTTTGGCGGTAAAATCCCCTTTACTCTACGCGATACCACGCCCGACTATGCCAAGTTAAAACTGGCTGCTGACTCGAAGAAGATTGTTTACCCAAAACCTGACGGTAAATTGAGCTTTGATAAGCTCAGCTCAGTGTTTTTATCCAATACCAACCATGAAGAAATACAGCCCTGTCACCTCAAACTGACTGATGCCAGTATTCCTTTAGGTAAAAACTTACCGATGTACGATGAACCTGCGCAGCGCTACTGCCCTGCAGGCGTATATGAAATCATCACGCAAGCAAGCGGCGAGCAAAAATTCCAGATCAACGCGCAGAACTGTGTGCATTGTAAAACCTGTGATATTAAAGACCCAGCGCAAAATATCACTTGGGTCACACCTGAAGGTACAGGCGGTCCGAACTACCCTAATATGTAATTCAGCCGTCTTGATAAAAAGCCCTCCTTGCGAGGGCTTTTTTAATCAAAAAAGCATATCAAAATTACTTTTAATTCTTTTACAGCATATCAAACGCTCCTTATAGTGAAGATCTTCTACTCTTACTCCAAGGGATCGCGATATGAAACGTCTGCTCACTGCTTCAATTTTTGCTTTAGGCTTCAGCGCAGCTGCAACGCTGCAAGCCGCACCGCTTCTGAACGTTTCATATGATGTGATGCGTGATTTCTATAAAGACTATAACCCTGCCTTCCAGAAGCACTGGCAAGAACAAGGCAATAAGCCGGCACAGATTCAGATGTCCCACGGTGGATCAAGCAAGCAAGCACGCTCGGTGATTGATGGTTTGCCAGCTGATGTGATCACTATGAATATGGCGACTGATATCAATGCTCTGTATGAATACGGCAAGCTGATTCCAGAAAACTGGGCTGAACGCCTGCCTAATAACAGCGCACCCTTTACCTCAGCAACCGTATTAATTGTGCGCAAAGGCAACCCAAAAAACTTACAAGACTGGCCTGACCTACTCAAAGATGGCGTGCAAGTGATTGTTCCTAACCCTAAAACATCGGGCAATGGCCGCTACACTTATCTATCGGCGTGGGCGTATGTGTTAAAAAATGGTGGTGACGAGCAAGCTGCAAAAGATTTTGTTGGCAAACTGTTCAAACAAGCCCCTGTGTTGGATACCGGTGGCCGTGCTGCAACCAGCACCTTTATGCAGAACAAAATCGGTGATGTGCTGGTGACCTTTGAAAACGAAGCCGAAATGATTGCGCGCGAGTTCGGTCATGGTGCGTTTGAAGTGGTATACCCCAGTGTCAGCGCTGAAGCTGAACCACCTGTTACCATTGTCGACAAGGTCGTTGATCGCAAAGGTTCACGTGTTATTGCACAAGCCTACTTAGAGTACTTATGGTCTGATGAGGCTCAGCGTATCGCTGCGAACAACTATTTACGTCCACGTAATGCACAGATTTTAGCCGAGTTTGCGGACCGCTTCCCCAAAGTGGACTTTATGCCAGTGGAAGCAACCTTTGGCACATGGCCCGACATTCAGAAAACCCACTTCAATGATGGCGGTATTTTTGATCAAGTCTATGCTGACCAAAACTAATCTCAAACCACTGATGCATCTTTGATTCAACTCGGTACTGCAGTGGTTCTGGTGCTTAAACACAGGCCACTGCAGTTCGATTGACGCTCTTATACTTTAAGAGTGTGAGTAACGCAGATTCACTTACTGCTTCTTTTTTACATAGAGCACTAAGTTATGATCGACCATTTCATAACCCATTTCTTCAACAATTTTATGTTGTCGCTTTTCAATTTCTTCGTCAAAAAACTCAAACACTTCACCCGAGTCCACACACACAATATGGTCATGGTGCTCGCCATCGTCCAACTCAAATACAGCATGTCCGCCATCAAAGTTATGACGAATCACCAGCCCTGCTGCTTCAAATTGGGTTAATACTCGATAAACCGTAGCCAAGCCAACGTCTTCACCAGCATCCATCAAAGTTTTATACACATCTTCTGCGCTCATGTGGCGAGGCTCACATGAATCAAGAATTTGCATAATTTTAACGCGCGGTAAAGTCACCTTTAAACCGGCTTTACGTAATTCAATATTTTCAGCCATAATTGTTTTCTCACTAATGCGGTTTCGCTGAGGCGCACAATGCAGGTATGATCAGCGTATCTGTTACCTATTCACGATAGTGGAAGTCCGTCTCCAATGCAAAATAGCCCAAGTATTATTCGTAGCTTTACCCTTGCCAGCTTACTCGTACTGGCTGGATGCTCATTCCCTGGCGTCCATAAAATTGATATTCAGCAAGGCAACGTTGTCACTCAAGACATGGTTGACCAATTGCGTCCTGGCATGAATACACGCCAAGTACGCTATATTATGGGAACGCCCTTAATTGCCGATACCTTTCATAGCAATCGCTGGGATTACTTATACAGTATCCAAGTTGCTGGCGGAACACGCAAACAAGAACGTATCAGCCTTATCTTTGATGAAAACAACGAGTTACAAAGTTTAGGCGGTGATTTCGTGCCTGGCATCAGTCGTGACCAAGCTATTTTAGGTCAGCCAGCGCCTCAGGACAGCAACAGCGCTCCACAACCTGAAACTAACACACAACCCGCAGCACCCGCTGTTGAGCAGTATACAGCGCCAGAACCAGGCTCACTGCAAGAACAAATCCAGCGCGAAGTGGATGACATGGAAACTGCGCCAATTCCAACCTCGCGCTTAGAAGACGACGAACTCTAAACCTCTAGAGCTTGTTATGCAGCAGAACCCGCCTACTGCGCGGCTTCTGCTGCTTTTGCTTGTGCGGCACGCTCAGCGCGCTGACGACGTACTTCTTTAGGGTCTGCCAATAAAGGTCGATAAATTTCGACACGCTCGCCTGCAGTTAAAATATGCTCTTGCGGACGGGCAATCGATTTACCAAAGATGCCTAACGGACTCTGCGCTAAATCTAAATCTGCAAACTCTTTATCCAGCCCTGAACGCAATGCCGCTTCGCGCGCATCCGTACCTTCAGGC
>JAAZJF010000303.1 GCA_012800475.1 Gammaproteobacteria bacterium | reverse complement strand
GTAACCAACAAGATTTTCTGCCAGTCGAAGAAGCATTTCAATTTGAAGTGCTCGATGACATTGAGCCTAATCTTTTAGTTTGGCAAATTGCCGATAAACATTATTTATACCGCCATCGACTTGGCGTAACAGATGCCAATGGGGACACAGTACCCATTGAATACCCTGAAGGCATTGCTCACTCTGATGAGTTTTTTGGTGATACCCAAATTTATCGCCAACTCTTACAGTTGCCACTCGACAGTGAAACTCAGTGGCCGCTCGAGGTGACCTATCAGGGCTGCGCTGATGCAGGTTTATGTTACCCACCACAAACCATTAGCGTAGGTGATGAGGCCGCTACAGCAGCTACAAGTCAACCTGCTGCGAACGACAGTGGGCTATCAGAAGACCAGTCCATTGCCGAGCAATTAGCAGGGTCAGGCTTGGTTTTAAATATGGCAGCCTTCTTTATGATGGGTGTCTTATTGGCCTTTACCCCTTGCATGCTGCCTATGCTGCCTATTTTAACCAGTGTCATCAGCGGTTCTAAAGCAGGCGGTTGGCAGGGTGCACGTTTAGGTTTAGCATTTATTTTACCTATGGCGCTGGTCTATGCCGGCTTAGGTGTTATCGCAGCCAGCCTAGGTAGTAACCTCTCTGCTGCGTTACAGCAGCCCTGGTTATTGATTCCCTTTGCAGTGATTTTTATCCTCTTAGCCTTGGCCCAGTTTGGTGTGTTTACACTACAACTGCCTGCGTTTATTCGTGAACGCTTACAAGGCGCGGACCAAAAAATTAAAGGCGGCAGCTTATTAGGTGCGGCCAGTTTAGGTGCTTTATCAGCCTTACTGGTCGGTCCGTGCATGACTGCACCTTTGGCGGGCGCTTTACTGTATATCGCGCAAAGTGGTGACGGTGTACGCGGTGGTCTGGCCTTATTCTCATTAGGGTTAGGCAGTGGCTTACCCTTGTTGCTGGCGATTACCATCGGTATGCGCTGGTTACCTAAACCGGGCAATTGGATGCAAAGTGTCAACCGAATCTTTGGTTATGCTCTTTTAGCTACGGCGATTATTGTGTTGCGCCCAGTGCTGGATGACTCGGTTTTTGTAGGCTTATGGGGGGCTTGGTTCTTAGCCATTGCAGCTCAACTGAGTTTAAATGAGCAGGCTAACTGGCGCTTTATCGCACGCTACAGTGCTTTATTACTCGGTATCTGGGCGAGTATTTTATTATTCGGCGCGGCCAGTGGCGGTGATGATCCTTTTAATCCTTTGGCAAACTTTAATGCGCCCGCCAACAGCATAAACTCAGCACAGACCATGCAGCGTTTTTCTAATATGCAAGAACTGCAAGCTCAACTTGAGCAAGCTCAACAAGATGGTAAATGGGTCTTATTGGACTTTTATGCTGACTGGTGTGTCTCATGCAAGGTCATGGAAAAAACCGTCTTCGGCAAAGCAGATGTTCAGCAAGCGCTGTCTGATGTGCGGCTCTTACAAGCAGACGTCACAGTTAACAATAAAGAGCAGCAGCAACTGATGAAAGACCTGCAAATTCTTGGGCCACCCACTATTTTATTTATTGACCCACAAGGTATAGAACAACGCGCACAACGCATTACCGGTGAAGTGTCGGCTAGTGAATTCTTACAACACTTCAACAGTGCACAAAAGGATCATTAATGTTGAGTTTAAACTTAGGCCCTTTGGCCATTCCAATGAACTTAGCCTTGCTCTACGGCGCATTTTTTATTGCGTGGTTCAGTGGCTGGTTAATTGGTAAAAAACGTGGTGCGAATCCTGAGTCGGCTTTATTTAGCATGCTAATCGTTGGCGCTATAACCGCTCGCGCTGCATTTATCAGCCAATACTCCGATCAGTACGAAAGTATTGGGCAGATGATTGATATTCGCGATGGCGGCTTCTTGCTGTTGCCTGGCCTGATTGCAGCACTCTTAACAGGCGCGTATAAAGCTTGGCGTCAAACAACACTGCGCGCGCCTTTAGCTATAGGTGTCTGTATTGGCCTTGTCGCTTGGGCGGGCAGCTTGTCCGTACTCAATGCTCTGCAAAGCAGTCAAAAAATACCCGATATAGCCGTACGTGACATTGACGGCCGTGCACTGTCACTACAAGATTTAGCCGGTAAACCATTGGTCATCAACTTATGGGCCACTTGGTGTCCACCGTGCCGCCGTGAAATGCCGGTGTTAGCTGCCGCACAAGAAAACAATCCTGATATTCGTTTTGTATTTGTAAACCAAGGCGAAGGGCAAGCACTGGTAGAAAAGTTCTTAGCACAACAACAGCTGACTTTACGCAACAACCTGCTCGATACAGGCGGGCGTGTTGGCCAATCTGTGGGCTCGTTATCCTTACCCACCACCTTGTTTTATAGTGCCGACGGACAATTAAAGAATAATCATTTAGGTGAGCTATCACATGCCAGCTTAAAGCATGCGTTACGCCACATCAGTACAGAAAATACTCAAGTCACATTAGAGGAACAACCATGACATTAAAAAAAATCTTACCGTCTTTAGCTTTACTGACTTTGCCTATGCTGGCTCAAGCAGCTGATTACCCAGCACCGATTGAAGCCATGCGTGACCGCGGTATTGAAGTGTTGGAGCGCTTTGATGCACCCAGCGGTTTAACCGGCTATACGGCGTTGTACAACGGTCGCCCGCTAGCTCTATATGTTACTGCAGATGGTGAGCACGCATTAATCGGTAGTTTGTTAGATGCTAAAGGCGAAGATTTAACCGGCGCGGTACTGGAAGAAAAAGTCAGCCGCCCGCAAAGCAAAGTAATGTGGGAAAAGCTTAGCAGCAGTAACTGGATTGCTGACGGTTCCGATAAAGCTGAGCAAATTATTTATGTATTCACTGACCCAAACTGCCCGTACTGCAAACGCCTCTGGAAGGATGCGCGCCCATGGGTTGATGCGGGTAAGATACAGCTACGCCACGTGATGGTGGGCACTTTAGGCGAAAGTAGCCAAAAGAAAACAGCTTACTTACTCTCAGCTAAAGACCCTGCTGCCGCACTCAAAGGCAATGAAAGCGGTAAGTCTCCAGCCAAGGAAATCAAAGTAGAAAGCAAGCAACTTCAACAGATTGAGAGCAACCAAGAGTTAATGCGCATGCTCGGTGTGAATGGCACACCGGCTGTTTTACAACTGGATGACACAGGTATGATGCAGTTGCATCCGGGTGCCCCTCAAGGCGAACAACTCTTAGAGCTGTTCGGCCCACGCCCCTAAAATTGACACCCTCACCGCCCTAAAAAGGCGGTGACTCCTATTTGGTACCACAAGTTCTCTATGCGCTATTCACGCGCATGGTGAACGCCATCCGCAATGGCGCGACACAAACTTAATACCTCATCCACAGCCTGATCTGGGCGGCTTGCTTTCTCGATCAAATCCACAAACGCCGAACCCACTACAGCACCGTCTGCTAAGCGCGCAATATTGGCTGCATGCTCAGGCGTGCGAATACCAAAACCAATACACACTGGCAGCTGCGTATGACGACGCAAGCGCGCGACCGCTTCCTCAATGTGTTCCATAGTCGCCGAGCCAGTACCGGTCACACCGGCCACCGATACGTAATACACAAAGCCCGAACTGTTATTGAGCACTTTAGGTAAACGCACATCATCGGTAGTCGGTGTGGTCAGACGAATAAAGTCGATGCCCGCGGCTTGCGCAGGATCACACAGCATGGAGTTATGCTCTGGTGGTAAATCAACAATAATCAAACCATCCACACCTGCCGCTTTAGCATCCTCAATAAAACGTGGTACACCGTATTGATGCAGTGGATTAAAGTAACCCATCAACACCACCGGCGTGTGCTGATTATCCACACGGAACTCACGCACCATCTGTAAAGTTTTGGCTAACGTTTGTCCGTTTTTCATCGAGCGAATATTGGCCAACTGAATCGCAGGACCGTCTGCCATCGGATCAGTAAAGGGCATACCCAGCTCAATCACATCAGCGCCCGCTGCAGGCAAGCCTTTAAAGATGCGCATAGCGGTGTCGTAATCAGGATCACCGGCGGTGACAAAGGTCACTAATGCCGCACGGTTCTGTTGTTTTAATTGTGCAAAGCAGGCTTCAATACGGCTCATACTGCTGGCTCCTGTTTTTCAAAATGGTACATCACCGTTTGCATATCTTTATCGCCACGGCCGGATAAGTTCACTACCATTAAATGGTCTTTAGGCAGCAATGGTGCACGCTTAAGCACTTCCGCAATTGCATGCGAGGTTTCTAGCGCAGGAATAATGCCTTCTAACTTACAGCACTGATGGAACGCTGCTAAAGCTTCATCATCTTTCACCGAGGTGTATTCCACACGACCAATGTCATGCAACCACGCGTGCTGCGGACCAATGCCGGGGTAATCAAGACCTGCAGAAATGGAATGCGCATCAACAATTTGACCATCATCATTTTGCAATAAGTAGGTGCGGTTACCGTGCAATACGCCCGGTGTACCACCTTGTAAACTGGCGGCATGCTTACCGCTCTCAACACCATAACCTGCTGCTTCAACACCGATGATTTTCACGCTTTCATCATCTAAAAACGGATGAAATAAGCCCAACGCATTGGAGCCACCACCGATACAGGCAATCAAACTGTCGGGTAAACGACCTTCTTTTTCTTGCATCTGCTCACGGGTTTCTTTACCAATCACGGCTTGGAAATCGCGTACCATCGCAGGATAAGGGTGCGGACCAGCCACGGTGCCAATCAGGTAAAAGGTGTCGCTGACATTGGTGACCCAATCACGTAGGGCTTCATTCATCGCATCTTTGAGCGTACCAGTACCCGAAACCACCGGGCGTACTTCTGCGCCCAGCAACTTCATGCGAAACACGTTCGCTTGCTGGCGCTCGATATCGGTCGTACCCATATAAATCACACACTGCAAGCCAAAGCGCGCCGCTACAGTGGCTGTGGCCACACCATGCATACCTGCACCGGTTTCCGCGATGATGCGTTTTTTACCCATGCGTCGCGCCAGCAAAATTTGGCCAATGCAGTTATTAATTTTATGCGCGCCGGTATGGTTTAGCTCTTCGCGCTTAAAGTAAATCTTAGCCCCACCGCAGTGCTCAGTTAAGCGTTCGGCAAAATACAGCGGGCTAGGGCGGCCAACATAGTCACGCTGGAAATAGGCCAGTTCTTCAATAAACTCAGGGTCAGTTTTGGCTTTTTCATACTCGCGACCCAACTCAAGAATCAGCGGCATCAAGGTTTCAGCCACATACTGGCCACCAAAATCACCAAATAAACCGTATTCATCAGGGCTATTGCATAAGGAACTCATAACCAACTCCAGAATGTTATTAGAAATATATCTATGACGACTAAGCTACCTGATAGCCTTCGTAAGGAAAAGCGATATGATTGCAGCAATAGGTTAGGAAAACTCACATGTCTGATCATTTTAACTTACCCTCGCTCAATGCCTTAAAAGCCTTTGAAGCCTGTGCTCGCTTACAAAGTATAACCCTTGCCGCAAAAGAACTGCATGTCACTCATGGTGCTGTCAGCCGCCAAGTCAAACAACTCGAAGAGCAGTTAGGCCTGCAACTGATTAGCAAGCAAGGCCGTGGCATTAAACTCACAGATTCAGGTCTGCATCTGTATGAAGCCAGCCATAATGCCTTTAGCCAATTACATACAGCCTGTACAGAATTGCGCCAGCAACACCACCAAGCCCCGTTTGTGCTGGCTTGCCCTGGCAGCTTATTAGCGCGTTGGTTGATTCCGCGCCTTGAGCGCTTACAGCATGATTTACCTGATTTACGTTTACAGGTGATAACTAACAGCGGTGATGACACCACGCTGCAACAATCTGATGCAGACGCCAGTTTAGTTTTTTTAGGTGAACCTTATCCTGAACATATGCACGCTTACGTTTTAGACAGCGAACGTATTGGCCCGGTACTCAGCCCTCATTATCAGCACGCAACAGCACTGTACACCGCAGCGCCAGCAGCGCTATTACGCGAGCGACTACTCTTTACTCGCTCGCGCCAGCAAGCTTGGCCACAGTGGGCTCAAGCGCATAAGCTCACCACCACTGAGCTGGTGTATGCACAAGGTTTTGAGCACCTGTATTATTTATTAGAAGCAGCCGTTGCCGGATTAGGCGTAGCTATTGCACCTGAGCATTTAGTGCGCAGCGATATAGCTAACGGTCGCCTGATTGCTCCTTGGGGGTTTGTGGAAACATCAGCCAAGCTGGTTTTATTAACACGTACAAAACAACATACACAGCGCGCGCAGCAACTGGCTGACTGGCTGACCCAAAACCTTTAATCAGCGAACCGACACCCCATGTTGTTTTGCTTTATACTCAATACTGCACCGACTTAAATTATCAGCCTGCAATAGGAGGTCGTATGCAAATCCAAGCCACTGCACTGTCGGCAGGTTTATCAGCCATCCAGACAGGCCAAGAGCAACTTGCCAGCGCTGCCCAAGCTATCGCCCAACATTCCAGTCCTCAAACCATGGATGCATCCGTTGCATTAGCCATGGATATGACTGAGCAATTACTGATGTTAGAACATGCCAAAGTGATGAATGAGCTCGGTGCGCGCGTTATTGCCACAGCGGAGCAATCGCTTGGCACCTTGATTGATATTCAAGCTTAAACAAAAATTTTAGATAAAGTCAGTCGCCAGCGCTTGACAAGAATACGATAGGGCCGTAACTTTCAAACAGTCGTTTGATTCATATTCTGTAGGCGCATTTTTACTGCGCCAGCAAAAGCAGGCCCATACTGATTGTTTAGGCCAACTTAATAATAAAGTCTCCACTGTAGAGGTTAATAGCCATGGCTGAATATAAAGCCCCCTTGCGTGATATCCGTTTCGTTCGTGATGAACTGCTCGGTTATCCAGAACATTATGCCAATCTGCCAGGCTGTGAAGACGCCACTCCAGATATGGTCAATGCGATCCTTGAAGAAGGCGCAAAGTTTTGTGAAAACGTTATTGCTCCGCTGAACCGCGTGGGTGATACGGAAGGTTGTACTTGGTCTGCTGAGGGCGTGAAAACCCCAACAGGCTTTAAAGAAGCCTACCAACAATATGTTGAAGGCGGCTGGCCTAGCCTAGCCCATGACGCTGAGCATGGCGGTCAAGGCTTACCTGAGTCCTTAGGTATCTCCATCAGTGAAATGGTCGGCCAAGCGAACTGGTCGTGGGGTATGTACCCCGGTCTTTCACACGGTGCGATGAACACCTTGCACGCCCACGGTACTGAAGAGCAGCAGGCGACCTACCTGACTAAACTCGTTTCAGGTGAGTGGACGGGCACCATGTGCTTAACTGAAGCGCACTGCGGTACCGACTTAGGCATGCTACGTACTAAAGCTGAACCACAAGCCGATGGCAGTTACAGCATCACCGGTACTAAAATCTTTATCTCAGCCGGTGAGCACGATTTAGCCGATAATATTGTGCATATTGTGATTGCACGTATTGCTGGCGCACCTGAAGGCACTAAAGGTATCTCACTCTTTATTGTGCCTAAGTTCCTACCCAATGCCGAAGGTGGCATCGGTGAGCGTAACGGTGTGCAGTGTGGCTCGATTGAACACAAAATGGGTATTCACGGTAATGCTACCTGTGTGATTAATTTCGATGGCGCTAAAGCCTTCTTAATTGGCCCTGAAAACAAAGGTTTGAACTGCATGTTCACCTTTATGAATACCGCGCGTATTGGTACGGCACTGCAAGGTTTAGCGCACTCTGAAGTCGCTTTCCAAGGCGGTATTGAATATGCCCGCGACCGTTTACAGATGCGTTCACTCACAGGTGCTAAAGCCCCTGAAAAAGCAGCAGATCCGATTATCGTACACCCTGACGTACGCCGTATGCTGCTGACTATGAAAGCCTTAACCGAAGGCAACCGCGCTATGCTGTATTACGCAGCTCAGCAAGTTGACGTCATGCAACGCAGTACCGACGAAGAGGCACGCATTGCTGCAGACAGCATGCTGGCGTTCTTAACGCCCATTGCTAAAGCATTTATGACCGAAGTAGGCTTTGAAGCAGCCAACCACGGTGTGCAAATTTATGGTGGTCACGGCTATATCTCTGAGTGGGGCATGGAGCAAAACGTACGTGATAGCCGTATCTCTATGCTGTACGAAGGTACCACCGGTATTCAAGCACTCGATTTATTAGGTCGTAAGGTTCTGATGACTCAAGGTGAAACGCTCAAAGGTTTCACTAAAGTTGTGCATAAGTTCTGTAAAACGAATGAAAACAACGAAACACTACAAGAGTTCGTCAAGCCTTTAGCTGAGCTCAACAAAGAGTGGGCTGACATCACCATGAAAGTGGGCATGGCAGCTATGAAAAATCGTGAAGAAGTGGGTGCCGCATCGGTTGATTACCTGATGTACTGCGGTTATGCCTGTTTAGCGTACTTCTGGGCCGATATCGCGCGCGTGGCTGCTGAAAAGCTGGCTGCCGGCACCGACGAAGAAGGCTTCTATAAAGCTAAACTGCAAACAGCGCGCTTTTACTATGCTCGTTTGTTACCGCGTACCCGCACCCATCTTGCAGCCATGCTTTCAGGTGCCGATAACCTGATGGATATGGCTGAGGAAGATTTTGCTCTGAGTTACTAAGCTTGATCTGTAGCTGACGCTGTAGCACGACCCGCTGATGAACTGACCCACTTAGGTTACATTCATCAGCGGGTTTTTTTATCGCTTACAACAGAACCTTTGAGTCATAAAAAGAGCCTATTAGTTTTAAAAGTTTATTAATGTAGACTCAAAATTCAACATTTTTGACCCACTTATTGCCTGATGCTGTCTCATTGCACAGCTGAATATGCGCGAATAATAAAGAGGAATGCCACATGGCCGACTACCAAGCACCTTTACGTGACATGAGTTTTGTACTCAATGAAGTGTTCGAAGCAGGTAAGCTTTGGGCACAACTGCCTGCGCTAGCAGAATCTGTGGATGATGAAACAGCAACAGCAATTTTAGAAGAAGCGGGCAAGGTCGCTGCCGGCTCCATTGCTCCAACTAACCGTAACGGTGATGAAGAGGGTTGCACCTGGACGGATGGTGCGGTGACCACCCCACAAGGCTTTATAGAAGCCTATCAAACCTATGCACAAGGTGGCTGGGTCGGTGTCGGTGGTGATCCACAATTTGGCGGCATGGGCATGCCAAAAATGATCACAGCACAAATTGAAGAGATGATTAACTCTGCCAATTTATCTTTTGGTTTATACCCCATGCTCACGGCTGGCGCCTGTTTATCCATTCACGCACACGCCAGCACTGAACTTAAAGAAAAATATTTACCCAATATGTATGCTGGCACTTGGGCCGGTTCAATGTGCCTCACTGAACCCCATGCAGGTACTGATTTAGGCATCATTCGCACTAAAGCAGAACCACAAACCGATGGCAGCTATAAGATCAGTGGAACTAAGATTTTTATCACCGGTGGTGAGCATGACCTCACAGAAAACATCATTCACCTGGTATTGGCCAAACTACCGGATGCGCCAGCCGGTGCTAAAGGTATTTCACTATTTTTAGTTCCCAAAGTCATGGTCAACGATGATGGCTCACTGGCTGAACCCAATAGCCTGTCATGCGGTTCCATTGAACACAAAATGGGCATTCAAGGTTCTGCAACCTGTGTGATGAACTTTGATAACGCCACCGGTTATATTATTGATGCACCCAACAAAGGCTTGGCCGCCATGTTCACAATGATGAACTACGAGCGTCTAGGTGTAGGTATTCAAGGTTTAGCTTTGGGTGAACGCTCATATCAAAGCGCTATTGCATACGCTAAGGAGCGCATCCAAAGCCGCGCACCCACCGGAGCAGTTGCGCCAGAGCAACAAGCCGATCCACTGATTGTGCACCCTGATGTGCGTCGTATGCTGCTGACTATGAAAGCCTTAAATGAAGGCGGTCGTGCTTTTTCCAGCTACGTAGCCATGCAACTGGATATTGCTAAATACAGCGAAGACACGACCACCCGCCAAAGCGCTGACGAACTGGTTGCACTGCTAACCCCTATCGCTAAAGCGTTTTTAACCGACGTAGGCTTAGAATCAACCATTCATGGCCAGCAGGTTTTTGGCGGACATGGCTATATTCGCGAGTGGGGCCAAGAACAGCTGATTCGTGATTGCCGTATCACACAAATCTATGAAGGCACGAACGGTATCCAATCGCTGGATCTTGCCGGTCGCAAAATCGTGGCCAATGACGGTGCTTTTTACCGACACTTCGCCGATGAAGTCAAAAGCTTTATTGCATCAACGGATCAAGCTTTAGCTGAGTTCACCCAACCGCTGCAAGCAGCAATTGAAAATCTTGATGAACTTACCGCTTGGTTGATTGACCAAGCTAAAGGCAACCCCAACGAGATTGGTGCAGCTTCTGTTGAATATCTACAGGTGTTTGGCTATACCGCTTACGCCTATATGTGGGCATTGATGGCCCGCGCAGCACTGGATAAAGAACATGAAGATGATTTTTATGCCAGTAAACTCGGTACCGCTCGCTTCTTTTTTGCGCGCTTACTACCGCGGATTCACTCACTGAGCAGCTCAGTGAAAGCGGGCAGCGAATCTCTCTATTTGCTTAATGCAGAACAGTTTTAATCTACTCAACTACACGGCGTGTAAGCATTTGCTTACACGCCGTGTAGTCATTGGCTGACTGCGCTACATAATGAACTGCAGTACAATAATTTGCATGGAACAACGATGGATTGTATTTAATCATTACGGACATATGATTAAGGCCAAGATGGCCAGTAGCAAGGATGTTAGGAGACAGTCTGCAAACCCCGCTCACGCGGGGTTATTAATTTCTAGCCCTTAGAATTAATACATAATCCCCGTACCACGTAAACCACAATAGCCATTTGGGTTACGCTCTAAATACTGCTGATGCAGCTCTTCCGCATAATAAAATATTGCCATCATATCGATTTCAGTGGTGATAGTAGCACCACCGCCCGCCGTTAAACGTGCCTGATAGTGTGCACAACTGGCTTGTGCTTCAAGCAACTGTGCTTGATCCATACAATAAATAGCAGAACGATACTGACTTCCCATATCATTCCCTTGACGCATCCCTTGAGTTGGATCATGCGACTGCCAAAACAATTGCAGCAGCTCTGAAAAACTGACTTGCGCAGGATCAAACACCACTAACACAGCCTCTGTATGGCCTGTAGTGCCACTGCATACCTGTGGGTAAGTCGGCTTTTCAATGTGCCCACCGGCATAACCTACGGCAGTTACATACACTCCGTCCTGTTGCCAAAAACGACGCTCTGCTCCCCAAAAACACCCCATCGCAAACAATGCATATTGATAATGCTCAGGGAAGGGTGGGTAAAGTGAATGCCCAGACACCAAATGTTGAGCACTACCCGCAGCGCTCTGTTGTTCGGTGGCTGCAATAAAAAGATGGGAGTCGGTTAAGTTTTTTTGCATGTCTACTACCCTTGTTCATATGCTTAAAAATGCACGATGCGCTAAACTAGCACCTTAAATAATACACCTGTGGTAATTGATACCCATCCAGCAAACTTAACAGCTTATATGCTGCTCCGTGCCTTTTGTGCACAAGTTTGCGACAATAGCCTATTAATTTCTAATGGACGCTAATATGACTGCTCTGAAAAATGATCGTTTTCTCCGCGCCCTGCTTAAACAGCCGGTTGATGTGACACCTGTTTGGATGATGCGTCAAGCAGGCCGCTACCTGCCTGAATATAGAGCCACGCGCGCGCGCGCAGGTGGTTTTATGGATTTATGCATGAACGCTGAGCTTGCTTGCGAAGTAACACTGCAACCACTGGAACGCTACCCACTGGATGCTGCGATTCTTTTTTCAGATATTTTGACGATTCCAGATGCAATGGGTTTAGGTCTCTACTTTGAAACAGGCGAAGGCCCACGTTTCAAGAAAGTTGTCGACACCATGGAAGCCATTGAAGCGTTGCCGATTCCAGACCCAGAACAAGACTTGGGTTATGTGATGAATGCTGTACGTACCATTCGTAAAGAACTCAATGGCCGCGTACCTTTAATTGGTTTTGCCGGTAGCCCATGGACTTTAGCCACTTATATGGTTGAAGGCGGTTCATCTAAAGACTTCCGCAAGAGTAAAGCACTGCTGTATGACAACCCTGTAGCGATGCACTT
>JAAZJF010000398.1 GCA_012800475.1 Gammaproteobacteria bacterium | reverse complement strand
CCGTCCTGTGGAAGCCCGTGAGCATATAAAACGGTTTCACGAACTGTTTTTTACATTGTCTCCCGACAAAAGCGCCATTGAATCAAACATCAACAGGGCACTCTTTCTGGTGGACAAAAGTGCTTTCCGCTATTATCAGGATATGCAGGAGAAAGGTTATTACAACCGCATTGTGTCGGGGAATATCAATCAGATTATTCAGATTGATTCCGTTGCCTGCAATTTCGATGCCTATCCTTATAAAACTACTGTGTATGCAAAGCAGATGATAATCAGGGCAAGCAACGTTACCGAACGAAGTTTGGTAACACGATGCGATCTTAGAAACTCTGTCCGGAGCGATAACAATCCGCACGGCTTTATCATGGAACGCTTTGAAATAATTGAAAACAGGGATTTACGAACCTTAGAGCGATAAGCCATGATAAGAAAAATCATCAATCGTGTAAGTGAATGGCTGGAAGACAGACTTCGCAGCATTATCGGGCCGCTAAGTCCCGACGCACGGGTAATCGTAATCCTTGTAATGCTCTTTGTCTTTGGTGCGGGTTCAATCTATATGACGGTTTCTTCCATTTACAATATGGGTAAAAAGAGTGGTCAGGGAATGCAAATAGAACATATCAAACGCTTGGAACTGGAGCAAACGCAAAAAGCGGATAGTATAAACCAAATAAACAGATTTGATTATGAGTAATACCAATGAGGGTAACGAACCGAAAACGGACGTTGCCGAAAAAAAGAAAGAGAGTAAGCCGAAAAAAGAGCTTACTCCACAGGAGATTCAGAAGCGGAAAAAGATGCTTGTCTATCCCTTGTTTGTCCTGCTGTTCATTGGGGCGATGTGGTTAATCTTTGCGCCTTCGGGAGATAAAGACGAACAGCAACCCGATGGCTTCAACTCGGAACTGCCCATACCTAAAGATGAAGGTATTGTAGGGGATAAACGGACGGCTTATGAACAGGAAGCTATGCGGAACAAGCAAAACGAAAAAATGCGTAGTTTGCAGGATTTTGCTTTTATGCTTGGAGAGGAAGAGGATAGAAAAGTACAGGAGGTAAACACATCTATTCCGTCCGACAATCAGGAAGTGCCGACTAACAATCGCAGTCCACAGGCTGAAATCCAATCGTCGGCACAAGCCTATCAGGATGTAAACCGTCAGTTGAATGACTGGTACGAACAACCGGCACCCAAAGCGGAAGACCAGGCACAGACAGAAATGGAATCCCGCATTATGGAATTGGAAAAGCAACTGGCAGATAAATCGGAAACGGATAAGCAACTGGAACTGATCGAAAAGTCTTATGCCATTGCTGCCAAGTATATGCCCAACACGCAGGAACAGCCGCAAAAAGCACCCGTAGTCGATGTTCGTGAGAAAGTTATCCCGAAGCCTGTTTCGCAGGTGCATCAAAGTGTGGTTTCTCTGTTAGCTGCTCCGATGGAGAATGATGAGTTTATGGAGCAATACGGTAAACCTCGCAATATGGGATTTATCACGGTTGCCGGGAATGAAGCGGTTACGGATAAAAACAGTATCAGGGCTTCGGTGTATCAGACGATAACGATTTCCAACGGGAAGGAGCTGCAACTGCGATTGTTAGAACCTATGCGAACCGGAAATATATTGATTCCTGCCAATACCATTCTTACCGGAAGTGCCAAGATTGGCGGGGAACGCCTGCACATTACCATTACTTCAATCCAATATGCGGATAACGTGATTCCTGTTGAAATGGAAGTGTACGATATGGACGGTATGCAGGGGATTTCTGTTCCGAACTCGGATGAAATAACGGCTATGAAAGAGATTGCCGCCAATATGGGTACGTCGATGGGCAGCAGCATTACCATTACGGATGATGCCGGTTCGCAACTTGCCGCCGATTTAGGACGAAGCCTGATTCAAGGAACATCGCAATTCTTCAGTAAGAAGATGCGTGAGGTAAAAGTTACCCTGAAAGCCGGTTATAAGGTCTTATTGTTACCAAAGGCATAAATAAAACGATAACAAAAGGGTCTGCGACCCCCACTAAAAAATCCACCGTTTCAAGCAGCGAGAGCAGAAGCAAAATTTATTTTGATTATGCCGAGTCGTGAGAAACGGACAATCCAAAGAATGAATAGTAATAAATAATTAACAATTAAAACAATTTTCGTATGAAACGATTTCTATTAATGATTGCGGTATCTGTATGTGTTTTTACCGCCAACGCACAGGAAGTAGTTGAAGAAAAGACTACAGTAACACAAACCAACCCCTCTACGGGCGATTATTTTGAAGGTCTGACCAGACCACTGACCTTTAACCGGATGATTCCGCCGTATGCACTGGAAGTTACTTTCAGTAAAACGGTACATATCATTTTCCCGTCTGCCATTCGCTATGTGGACTTAGGTTCTGCTGACCTGTTAGCCGCCAAAGCGGACGGGGCAGAGAACGTATTGCGTGTAAAAGCTGCTCTGCAGGACTTCTCTCGTGAAAGTAATCTGGCGGTTATTACCGAAGACGGTGCATATTATACGTTTAATATAAAATATGCGGATGAGCCTGTAAAACTATCTGTTGAGATGACCGACTTCATCCACGACGGGGAAGCCGTAAACAGACCGAACAATGCAATGGAGATTTATATGAGGGAACTGGGCAGCGAATCGCCGTTATTGGTTAAGCTGATAATGAAATCCATATACAAAAACGATAAAAGAGAAATAAAGCATATCGGCTCTAAACGCTTTGGCATTCAGTACACGCTCAAAGGTATTTACACGCACAATGGCTTGCTTTATTTCCATATACAACTTAAAAACTCTTCCAATGTGCCGTTCGATGTGGATTACATTACTTTCAAGATCGTTGATAAGAAAGTGGCGAAGCGTACTGCCATTCAGGAACAGGTAATTATGCCACTTCGGGCACACAACAACCTGACATTGATAGGAGGTAAGAGAACGGAGCGTGTCGTATTTACTTTACCTAAATTCACGATTCCTGACGATAAGCAACTCATTATTGAATTGAACGAAAAAGAGGGCGGACGGCGTCAGTCGTTTGTGGTTGAAAATGCCGACCTCGTGAGAGCCAAAGTAATCAACGGACTCAAAGTGAAGTAAGATGGGGCGGCTATCTATTATCGTAACGTTTGTTTTGTGCTTAGTCTTTGCCGACCAAACATACGCACAGCGTTGTTTGCCGGGTATGCAAGGCATACAGGTTACAGGCGGAATGGTGGACGGTTTTCATTCGTCGGATAAAAAGAACGAATTGGGGTATTACTTCGGGCTGCAAATGGCTACCTATACCAAAAACGCTAATAAATGGGTGTTCGGAGCGGAGTTCCTGAATAAATACTACCCCTATAAAGAGGACAGAATACCTGTCAGCCAGTTTACGGCAGAGGGCGGTTATTACCTGAAATTCCTCTCCGACCGAAATAAAGTAGTCCTTTTCTCTCTGGGCGGATCAGCACTTGCCGGATACGAGACAAGCAACTGGGGAGAGAAAACACTCTTTGATGGCTCCACGCTTCGGAATAAAGATAGCTTCATTTATGGTGGTGCGATTACCTTGGAAATGGAAACCTACCTGAGCGACCGTGTAGTCTTTCTTTTGACTGCCCGTGAGCGGGTACTGTGGGGAACATCGACTGGGCATTTCCATACCCAGTTCGGAGTGGGACTAAAGTTTATAATCAACTAAATATGAAATCACAATGAAAAAGACATTAGCATACTTTTTATACACGCTATTGCTATCGGCAATAGTCTGTGCCTGTAGTGACGATTTGGATGTTCAGCAGGTTTATTCATTTGATCTTGTTACTATGCCCGTCCAGAAAAAGATCGTTCAGGGCGAAAGTGCGGAAATCCGATGCCAACTGATAAAAGAGGGCGACTACCAACAGACGAAGTTCTTTATCAGGTACTTTCAGCCGGATGGTGTTGGCGAGCTGCGAATGGATGACGGTACGGTATTCCTGCCCAATGATTTATACCCGTTGGATAAAACTACGTTCCGACTTTACTATACTTCGCACTCAACCGACCAGCAGGTAATCGACGTATATATTGAAGATAACTTCGGGCAGGTGGTTCAAAAGACATTCAGTTGGCAGAATGACAAAGGTGACGAAGAAGAAACTGAAGACAAGGAATAAGGTAAGTTGAACAGGTAAAGTACCCGGAGCAATTCGGGTACTTGCTGTATTTATAGATTGATTATGAAATATATAATAACGCTCCTCATTGCCTTATTTCATATAACTGCTTGGGGGCAACCAAACCGAAAATCAGATATAGAAAAATGTACGGAACCGGCTTATTCGGTAAAAGAGTTCTGGCGGATAGCCGATTCAATGCAAATGACTATCGAAGAACTGACTGACTATCCTGTAATTTTTCCAATAAAGAACCCTCAGCGTATTTCATCGGGCTTCGGTATGCGTTATCATCCTGTTTATAAGAAGCGGAGATTCCATACAGGAATTGATATTCCGGGAACGAAAGGTACTCCCGTATATGCCACCGGAAACGGAATAGTCTTTCGTAAGGGTTATTGTTCAGGGTATGGAAACTACATCGAAATTAAACACGCCGGTGGTTTTCGCTCATTCTACGCACACCTAAGTAAGACGTTAGTCAATAAAGGAGATGCGGTAAATATAGCGACTCAGATTGCTTGCGTAGGTAACACGGGAGTGTCAACAGGTTGCCACCTGCATTATGAGATAAGGAAAGGGAAACGCTTCTTGAATCCGATTGGG
>JAAZJF010000302.1 GCA_012800475.1 Gammaproteobacteria bacterium | reverse complement strand
GATACTGAGTCAATCTATCATCTGATGAGGAATGTGGTGTGCATAGAATTAATCCGAAAAAGTTACTGCACAGTAAGTGGACAGCAGTCAGCCCAGTCAATAAAGAAAAACACTTTATGGTGACTGAGGTTGAGTTTGATGAGGAAGGGGTGTTGATTCATTGCCTACTTGAGGCTGTGCTAACACATCGTGAGGCTGCGATAGATTGGCAAGACTTGAAAAACACCGCGCACTGGCGTCAGGGCTGGAAATAACCGACTGTGGGATATAAGTTGCAGAGCGCGTTAAAAATGATAGCAAGGCTGGGCGACCTGTAGAAGATACAGGTCGCCCGATTGGTCTTATTGAGCGGTTAAGCCACCGTCAACAATAAACTCAGCGCCGGTTGAGTAGCTAGACTCATCGGATGCTAAATACATCACAATGCTGCTGACTTCTTCGGGCTGTGCTAAGCGTTTGAGCGGGATGCTCTTGGCAAAGTTTTCCACCACTGCTTTGGTGTCGCCTTGCATAATCATAGGTGTGGCAATCACACCTGGGTGCACTGAGTTGACGCGAATGCCAAATGGCGCACAGGCTAAGGCTGCAGATTTAGTCATACCGCGCACGGCAAACTTAGAATCGGTGTAGCCAATGGCACCGCCGACTAGACCATTAATCGAAGAAATATTGATGATGGAGCCTTGCTGGCGCTCTTTCATCGATGGAATAACAGCTTTCATACCTAAAAAGACCGAGACTTGGTTGATGTCGATAATGCGGCGGTAGTCTTCTAGCGAGACATCTAAAATGGACTTAGCCATGGTGATGCCCGCGTTATTGACCAGTACATCCACAGGACCAAACGCAGTTTCTGTCTGCTCAACAACCTGCGCCCAACCGTCTTCGTTGGTCACATCATGCTGAATAAATAATGCATGGCTACCCAGTTCTGTGGCTAAGGCTTGGCCTTTTTCAGCGTTAATATCGGTGAGTACCACTTTGGCACCTGCTTCAATACATAAGCGTGCGTGAGTGGCGCCCATGCCTTGGGCAGCGCCGGTAATAATGATAACTTTATCGTGCAAACGAGCCATGTGATGTCCTATTCAGGTTATTGTTTGCCTTGAGTATAACGCGCACGTAAATTATTACGCTAGCGCGTTATGGCGTTGCGTGCTGTTTTAATTTGTGCGTGGCATGGCAGCGAATTGCTCGTGCTGAATGTTGCCGTTTTAGACTAACTGACGCTGCATCACAGTGTTTAAATGTGCCAGTGGGCTGATGTTCGGGTCGTATTGATCTTCGGGCGCAATATGAAAGGTTTGCTCAAGCATATATTGGCCTGATTCCACACCATGCAGTGCATGATCTGAAAAACACACCCAGGCCGAACCTGCGGCAAAGGGCATCGTGACTTGGGGTGCGCTGGTTTGATAATCCATATCGGCTTTCATATTGTCGTGCAATTGCAGCATCAGGTGGTCATATTCACTGCGTAATGACTTTGTAATACCCAGCTTATGCAATG
>JAAZJF010000047.1 GCA_012800475.1 Gammaproteobacteria bacterium | reverse complement strand
TTGCAGAGCAAGGCGTACGCGCTTCGCGCATTGAGCTGGAAGCCACCTATGACACCCCAGGCTTAGTCTTGCAACGCTTACCCTGATTGAGTATTTGAATGGATATACAGCATGTTTAGTAATGATCGCCTACTGGCCCAAATCCTGTTGCTGGTGCTGCTGGGTGCCTGTTTGTGGGTATTGACGCCTTTTGTCACCGCCTTGTTTTGGGCAGCCGTCTTGGCATTTGCCAGTTGGCCGCTGATGCAGTTTTTAACGCGGGTGTTAAAAGGTAATGCATCCTTAGCAGCCGGGTTACTGACATCGGTTTGGGTGCTGGTGGTGGCGGGGCCTTTAGTGTGGCTGGGCTTTAATATTGCCGATCATATTCGCAACGCTACAGAGCTGATTAAAAATCTGCGGGTGACAGGCCTGCCTGATGCGCCTGAGTGGCTGATTGATGTGCCAATGGTGGGTGATCGTTTGTTGGAGTTATGGCAAACAGTGGATCAGCAAGGTGCGGCCTTCTTAACTACAGCTAAGCCCTATATGGGGCAGACTGGCAACTGGTTGTTGGCACGCAGCGCGAGTATTGGTGCGGGGATTTTAGAGTTGGCGTTGAGCTTACTCTTGGTATTTTTCTTTTACCGTGATGGGCCACGTTTGGCACACTTTGCCAAAAGTTTAGTGAAGCGCTTAATTGAGGAACGTGCCGATTACTATATTCATTTAGTGGCCGGTACGGTGCGCCGAGTGGTCAATGGCGTGATCGGTACGGCAGCAGCACAAGCACTGGTGGCTTTATTTGGCTTTGCTGTAGCGGGTGTCCCAGGAGCGTTATTGCTTGCGGCGTTAACTTTTATGCTCAGTTTGATACCCATGGGGCCACCTTTGGTTTGGGGGCCTGCAGTGGCGTGGCTGTTCTTTCAAAATGAATACGGTATGGCGGTCTTCTTATTTATCTGGGGCTTGCTGGTGATCAGTAGCGTGGATAACTTCCTTAAGCCGTACTTGATCAGCCGTGGCGGGAACTTACCGCTGGTGGTGGTTCTAATGGGAGTGTTTGGCGGGTTATTTGCCTTTGGCTTTATGGGCCTGTTTTTAGGTCCGACTTTACTGGCTGTTGCTTACAGCTTAGTCAGCGACTGGATTGCCAGTAATCAACCCAAAATTGAACAGCCTGAACCTATCAATAATAAAGAAGGATACTAACAATGCGTTTATCTTGGTTATGCCTGCCCTTAGCGGCGGTGATGTTGGCGGGTTGTGCAGCAAAAACGAATTACCGTAGCAGTTGCAGTACCCAGTTGGATGCAGCGTGGAAAGAGTTGGATATTGCTAAAGCAGAAGGCTTTGCCGGTACGGTCAGTTATTCCAAGGCTTTAACTTTGATCACGGGAGCTAAAACCCAGCAGCAGTTTGAAGCCTACGAAGGCTGTACGAAAAAAGCGACAAAAGCACGTTTTTACATTAAAGAGTCGCGTGCGGGTCGTTAATATCTGTACGAAGACTGTGTTGTATCACTGCGTTTCTAGGATTGCCTTTGCGCGAGCGCTCAATGCTGGCTAGCATGGGTTCATACTAGAAACGGAGTTTAAGCATGCGCAACCCATTACAAGAGTGTATTGAAGCGGTTAATCGCGTCATTTTAGGTAAAGAGCACGCGGTACAGTTGGCCATGACCTGTATTTTAGCGCGCGGTCATTTACTGATTGAAGACTTGCCTGGTATGGGCAAAACTACGTTAAGCCATGCGCTGGCGCAGGTGTTGGGCTTAAACTATCAGCGTATTCAGTTCACCTCTGATCTCTTGCCGGGTGATATCCTCGGCACCTCTGTGTTTGATCGTGAAACAGGGCAGTTTGTGTTTCATCCAGGTCCTATTTTTGCTGAATTATTATTAGCCGATGAAGTCAATCGTGCTACGCCTAAAAGTCAAAGTGCGTTGCTTGAAGCGATGGAAGAAGGGCAAGTGACGATTGAAGGTGCTACACGGCCCTTGCCTATACCTTTTTTTGTGATTGCTACGCAAAATCCCGTCAGTCAGGGTGGCACTTTTAGTCTGCCAGAATCGCAACTCGACCGTTTTCTGATGCGCTTATCTTTAGGTTATCCAAGTGCTGAGGCTGAGCGTCAGTTGTTATTGGGCAGCAGTCGTCGGCAGCTATTGACGCAGTTGCAGCCTGTGCTAGAGCGTGACGATTTATTGCGTGCGCAACAGCAGGTCAGTGCCGTACGCGCCAGTGAGACCTTGGTCAATTATATTTTGCGTTTAGTTGAAGCAACGCGCACCCATGCGCAGCTTGAGTTTGGTTTATCACCACGTGGCAGTTTGGCGCTCCTCGCTGCGGCGCGCGCCTGGGCGTTTTTAGCGGGCCGTGACTATGTGATTCCTGAAGATGTGCAAGCGGTATTTCCTGCTGTGGCTGGGCACCGCTTGCGCGAGCACAGCAGCGTGCAAGGCTCAGCCAGCGCAGCGTTAATACAGGCTGTATTAGCTGATGTAGCGGCGCTGTAATGTTGGCGCAACTGAGGTCGCGCGTGCGCAGCGAGTTTACCCGCTGGGTGGCGCGGCGTTTACCCGCAGTGCAGTGTTTACAATTGCGTCAACGCCATATTTTTATTGTACCCACCGCAACGGGCGTTGCTTTTGCTGGCGCAGTGCTATTAATGCTGTTGGTGGCGATTAACTATCAAAACAGCTTAGCTTATGGCCTAAGCTTTTTATTGGCTGCGCTGGCTTTACTCAGTGTATTTCATACGTGGCGAAATCTGGCCGGATTGCACATCAGTGCGGCAGGTACAGCGCCGTGCTTTGTGGGTGAACAGGGCGTGTATCGCCTGCGTTTACACAGTGATACACAACAACGCCATGCCATTGGTTTGGGGTTG